>JACREZ010000011.1 GCA_016212665.1 Ignavibacteriota bacterium | reverse complement strand
AGTTCTCTTTTTTTGAACATCGTTCGTTCTAATTCCTCTGTTTTATTTCCTCATCCACCATTTCATGGGTGTATCTAGTTCTTACTTTTCACGTATTTGTTGGATTTGCCCCTCATAATTTTCCATGTCGGATTTTAGATTAATTCCACCATCGCCCTACCTCTCGTTCGCATTTTTAACAATTGCTCCTCTCCCCTCTTTTTCGTACTTTCATCAAACAAAATTTTGATGAGAAATAGTTATGAATGAAAATCAACCGCTCAATCAACCGAAGCGACCGACATTACATCCGCCCGACGGAGACCCGAAAGCAAAACAAATTACACTCTGGATTGTTGTCGGCGTTGTCGCAATTGTTGTCGTCTATTTTCTTTTGTATTCCGATGTGTTCAAGAAAGAAGATAAACCAACATCGCAAGTGGTGATTCCGGAAAGTTCGATGCCCGAACCTGACACGTTCTCACAAGCGCCGGGCGATTCGATGTATGAAGAAGAAATGCCTCCTCCCATAATCGAGGAAAAACCGAAACCAAAAATTGTCGAGAAGAAAAAAGAACCGGCTCCTGTTCAAACAGAAAAAGGCTCGTTCACAATTTATGTCGGCACATTTAAGAACAAAGCGTTAGCAGAAAAAGAAAAGTCGTTGTTCATCGGGAAAGATTTCGACGCGTTTCTCGTTCCGAAGGGCGAGATGGTACGTGTAGCGGTCGGAAAATTTTCGTCACGAAGTGAAGCAAAAAAAGTCGCTGACGAAATCAAATCAACCATGAAAAAAGACTGCTGGGTTGACGAACTCAAGTGAATTGGCAAACTACCGAAAACTTCTTATATTTGCACTGCATTTTTTAAGAATTGGAGAAAATTACATGAAATCAAACATTCATCCCGCATATAAACGCTCACACGTAACTTGTGTTTGCGGTGCAACCTTTGAAACCCGTTCGACAATGGGGAATATCAAAGTCGAAATTTGTTCAAAGTGTCATCCGTTTTTCACCGGCAAACAAAAGTTGGTTGATACGGCGGGACGCGTTGAACGGTTCCAAAAGCGTTACGCGAAGAAAACTCAGGAAGTCGCAACACCTGCGTAATAATTTTTGTATGAGTTTGAAAACGGAATTCTGAGAAGTCGGGATTCCGTTTTTTTTCTTCTCAAAAACTATGCACCTTTGTATTGTCGAAGACCAAACGGTCAAGCACCTTCTTCCCCTTACGCACCTCCAACCATCGTTTGAGTTGCGTTGCGGTTGCTCAACATTGCGTGAGAAAATTCTCTCATTCATTCCTTCCAAAAATGTTTCTCTGATTACCCGCGCGTATCTCAGCGAGTACACACAAGAATGTTTTCCTTCGTTTCAAGTTAATACGTTCCCTAACGATGATGTCTGGCTCATCAATAGCCGCGTTATCGCTGATGAAACATTGACACGCATTATGAAAAAGCATGATGGTAAAGAGCGCGTCTTTTTGAACAACGACGATGTTGTGGCAATGTTTGTGAAGAGGAAGAATCTTCCCCTGTTACGGATTACAGGTTCGGGGTTACAAGTTGCCCGAATTCAAGATTTTCTTCAAGAACAAATTGGATGCAACGTTATTCGTTTCCCTTGGGAGTTGGTTCAACATAATGCTGAACAAATCGAAAAAGATTTTTTATTGCTGAAACGGAAAACGAAGAAAGCAATTGCTGGAAATATTTACAACGGAGCGCATTTACTTAATCAAAAAAATATTCTCGTTGGCTCCGGTGCTGTCATTAAACCGGGAGTTGTGTTGGATGCGGAACATGGTCCAATAATTATCGAGAAGAATGTTACTATCATGCCGAACGCTGTTATAGCAGGACCTGCATTTATTGGTGAAGGGAGTCAAATAAAAATCGGAGCGAAGATTTATCCCGGAACAAGTATCGGTCGAGAATGTAGAATCGGGGGCGAAGTTACTCGCTCAATTTTCCAATCATATTCAAACAAAGCGCACGACGGATTTGTCGGCGATTCGTACATTGGAAGTTGGGTCAATCTCGGAGCCGACACGAATACTAGCAATCTGAAAAACACGTACGGAAATGTGAACGTGTTTATCAATGGCGATGAGTTCAATTCCGGTTCACAGTTCGTCGGTCTCACGATGGGCGACCATTCAAAGTCGGGAATCAATGTCATGTTCAACACAGGAAGTGTCGTCGGAACTTCGTGTAATATTTTCGGCGCTGATTTTCCACAAAAATTTCTACCCTCCTATTCATGGGGAAGTTCCGGTTCGTTCACGACATTTGATATTGAAAAGAGTATTGAAATTGCTCGACGCATGATGTCGCGTCGGGGAATCACCATGAGCAAAGCGTACGAATCAATGATGCGTCACGTGTTCAATCAAACAAAACAAGAACGGAAACAATGGCTGAAGAAGTAATCCAACAAGAAGATGAAATAAAGCCGGTGTATGCCGGCGCACGAGGAACCGCCGTGAAGATTCTTAACCGAATCGAACGCACCGACGCGTACATGGATAAACTTCTCGACATTGAACTGAAGTTGGATGAGTTATCAAACGTTGACAAAAGTTTGCTTGCTGAACTTGTTCACGGAGTGATGCGCTGGCAAGGACGACTTGATTATCTGCTCAATAGTTTCACGCATGGAAATTTCTCAAAAACAGAAATCAATCTGAAGAATACACTCCGTGTTGCGCTCTATCAAATTCTCTTTCTGACGCGGATGCCAAACTATGCCGCGGTGAATGAAGCGGTTGAGTTCATCAAACGGTTGAGGGGAGAAAAGACTGCAAATTTTGTCAACGCTGTGCTTCGTAATGTCATTAGAAACATAAATGACATTCAGTATCCCAAACGCGATGAAAATCAGTTGCATTATCTTTCCGTATTTTTTTCCCATCCGCAATGGATGGTGAAACGATGGCTTCCAAGATTCGATATCCCCGACCTTGAAAAATTTTTGATAGCGAATAACGAAATTCCACCTCTTACTCTTCGTATTAATAAGTTGAAAATTACACCCGGCGAATTTCTCGTCCTTCTTGATAAGGAGGGAATTCAATATGAAGGTTCACAACTCATCGACTTCTTTATTCGCGTGAAAACATTGACAGGCATTGCGCAATTAGATATTTTCCGTCAGGGATATTTTTCCGTACAGGATGAAAGTCAGGCGTTGCCAGTGCTGTTACTTGCGCCACAATCAGGCGAGCGGGTGATTGATATGTGCGCCGCGCCCGGTGGAAAATCAACACTCATCGGAGAGTTGATGAAAAATAAGGGTGAGATTATTTCGGTTGACAAGTTTGACCACAAGTTGAATCTTCTGAAAACAAGTTGCGAGCGACTCGGCATTACGAATGTAAAAACACTTGCGACCGATGCATCAACGCTCGAAATCGAACCGGCTGAAAAAGTTCTCCTTGATGCGCCCTGTTCGGGACTCGGAACGCTAAGAAAAAAACCTGACATGAAGTGGAAACGCGAGATTGAAGATATTCAAGTTATGGTAAAACTTCAGGAACAATTGTTAGAGCGTGCGGCACATTTGGTGAAACCGGGAGGAGTATTAGTCTATTCAACCTGTACCACCGAGCCGGAAGAAAACGAAATGCAAATCAAAAAATTTGTAGAGCAGCATCCTGAATTTCACATTGATAATGCATCGAAGTTTGTCAACAAGAACCTCGTGAACCCGGATGGATTAGTCATGACCTTCCCACATCGCCACCATATTGACGGGGGCTTCGCGGCACGACTGATTAAAGATTTTTGAATTCAAATAAACTGAAAACTGAAAACTGAAAACCGAAAACCGAAAACCGAAAACTGAAAACTGGAAACTGGAATGAAAGCAGTCGTAAAACCGAAACCTCAATTATACAGAGCGTGGCAACATGGCTTACAACTTACCGAAAAAGAAATCCCGGTCGTAATTCAGTCCAACGATGTGCAATTCAAAGTCGTTGCAGGCGGAATTTGTGGGACGGATGTCGGTATTTATAATTCAAAAGATTCGCTCAAGAATAATATGTCCGGCTTGAAAACGCCTGACGTAACAATCGGTCATGAATTCTGTGGGCGAATCACCGACGCAGGACCGAAAGCGAAACTCCGGCTTGCGCAGTTGTTGATTCATAAATCACGCGTATACAAGGAAATTAAAAAGTTTATTAAAAACAGAACTGCCGCACAGATTGCAAAAGATAAATCACTCGTCAATTACATCAGCGAGAATTTTATTGCAACAGCAGAGATGCACATTACCTGCGGCGAGTGCGCTCAATGCAAACTCGGCGAGTACCATGTCTGCACGAACACGGTTATTCGCGGTTTGCATGGCGACGGTGCGTTTGCCGAATATGTTGTCCTCCCATCCGAGAATGTCATCATTTTCAAGAACGGAGAAATACCGGAAGAGATTGTTGCGTTCATGGATGCTATTGGAAATGCGACACACACAGTACAATCATTATCATCCATCAAAGGAAAAGTTGTTGCCGTACTTGGTCTCGGTGTGATTGGTTTGATGTCCGTTGCGATTGCAAAAGGCGCCGGTGCGAAAAAAATTATCGTTACTGATGCTTCGCACGGAGAGAACACGCACGAGAAATTAGAGGCACGAAAATTCAAGATGGCGCGTTTGCTCGGCGCCGATGAATGTTTCGATGTTTCTCTTCATGATGAGAAACAGGAGTTCTACAAATTTGCAAAGTCGCAAAATCATGGCGCCGGAGTTGATGCAGTGCTTGAAATGTCAGGCAGTTATCACGCCTACGAAGATGCATTCAACATTCTTCGCATGGGCGGAGAATTGTCGTTGCTTGGAATCACGAACGGAACGATGCCGCTTGATTTTGCCAAGCATATGATTTTCCCCGGACGAACGATTCATGGCGTTATCGGCCGCCGCGTTTGGTCAACGTGGGATATGATGACTGATATTCTGAAAAAAGGATTAGCGAAACGATTTGTGAAAGCAGGATTCGTGTCGCATCAATTTCCGCTCGAAGAATTCGATAAAGGATTCGAAGCGATTGCAAGCGGAGACGCACTGAAGGTTTTATTGAGACCATAGCCATAATTGATGGTTACTGGTTACTCGTGCAATCTCTGTGGAAATCAGTGTCAACATCCGTGTTATCCGTGGTTAATTATTGACTGAAAGAAAAATATGAATACTACTCAACTACTTACAACTGAACTCAAACGACTCGAACAAGCAAAGACATACAAATACGAAACTGCTTTACAATCTCCACAGGGCGGAGTTGTAACGGTGAAGGGAAAAGATGTCATTATGCTTGCATCGAACAACTATCTCGGACTTTCCAATCATCCCGAAGTAAAGAAAGCCGCAATCGAAGGAATAAAAAAATACGGCTATGGCGTGGCTTCGGTGCGTTTCATCTGTGGTACGCAGGATATTCATTATGAATTGGAGAAGAAGATTTCCAAGTTCGTTGGCGCGGAAGATACCATTCTTTTCTCTTCCTGTTTTGCGGCGAACGAAGGATTCTTCGCTTCACTCATCAACGAAGGATTCGGCAAGGAACAACACAAAGATGTTCTTTACTCAGACAAACTAAATCACGCAAGCATCATTGACGGACAGCGTCTGTGCCGCAATGAATTCGTTGATAAGAAAATTTATAACCATGCCGATGTCGCCCATCTCGAACAACAACTTGCCGAAGACAGTAAGAAAGATTACCGCTTCCGCATCATTGCTACCGATGGAGTCTTCAGCATGGAAGGTGACCTTGCGCCACTTGATACAATCGTCGAACTTGCAAAAAAGTATCATGCAATTCTCTTCATGGATGATTCACACGGCATCGGAGTATGCGGAAAAACAGGACGAGGTACTCCTGAAGCAAAAGGCGTTTTGAAAAAGATTGACGTTATCACCGGAACACTCGGCAAGGCGCTCGGCGGTGCGGCTGGCGGTTACATCAGCAGTTCAAAAGAGATGATTAGTTACCTCCGCCAAAAGTCAAGACCTTATACGTTTTCCAATTCGCTTCCACCTGCAATTGTTTTTGGCGCTATGGCGGCGCTTGATTTATTAACGAAAGATAAATCCATCGTCAATCGCCTGCATGAAAACACTGCCTACTTCCGAAAAGAAATCACTTCGCTCGGCTTCACAATTTTAGAAGGCGGGCATCCGATCGTTCCCATCATGCTTGGTGAAGCGGCAGTTGCACAGGACATGAGTGCGGCATTACTCAAAGCAGGAGTTTATATCAAAGGATTGTGGTTTCCTGTCGTTCCGAAAGGTGAAGCACGATTGCGCACACAAATCTCCGCCGCTCTCACAAGGAAAGATATTGACAAAGCGTTGGAAGCGTTTGAAAAGGTCGGGAAAAAGATGAAAGTAATTTAATCAACAATATTTTGTTGATTTTATCATAATCAACAAAATTATATTGATTTTGTAAATATCAATAGTTTTTGATATAATCATCCCGCTATGAAGAATTATTACTACATACTCTTGTTCGATCTCGTTCGTTCGAGAAGATTAGAAAACCGTGAATCAGCTACAAAACAATTGAAGCGGGCGATACATAAGATTAATACCACGTACAAGAAAAGTCTTTTTGCTCCAATGGAAATTACACGAGGCGATGAAGTCGCTACTGTTCTAAAACATTCGGAACACCTCTATGATATTGCGGGCAACTTCATAAACGAATTACGTCCATTCCGATGCAGATGTGTTGTTGTTCGAGAAACATTAACAGCTGGACTTGCTTCACGTAGAAGCCCGGAAATGGATGGTCCGGGATTTTATTTAGCAGACGAAACACTCCAAAAACTCAAGAAAACAAAAAAACTTTTTCAAATGCGAATTCCTTCTGCCGAAACTTATGAAACTGTTCTTACAGGACTTATCAACTTGTTGCTTTTTCGGAAAGAACAACTTACGAATTTTCAACTCCAGGTGCTCGAACTATACAAACGAAATGCAACTCAAACTGAAATAGCAAAAAAGTTGAAACGTACGCCACAACAAGTGTCCATCGCTCTGAAAGCAGTACCACAAGATATTGTGTTGGAAGGAGAAATTGCTGTCGGAATGTTGCTTCAACAGTTACCGAAGCAATTGAAAGGAATGAAATAGGATAATGCGCCTTTACCTCATCAGCGGGTTCCTCGCTTTCTGTTCTTTTCTTCTCATCAGTCTGATGCTGAAAGCATCCTTCTCTACATTGACCCAAAACTCAACATCAAACGAAAAATCGAATGGAAAGAAGCCGGGACGTGGATAGGATTGTGTGAATTTGTTTTGATTATCCTCTTTGTCTTGTTTGAAGAATACACTGCCATTGCGATTATCTTTGCCGCGAAAGAATTAGTTCGTTCGGAAGACATCAAGAGAAATCCAACCTACTATTTACTTGGGACACTCCTAAACGTAACACTTTCCGTTCTGTTCGCATTATCCTTAAAACAATTTATTATTCCCTCACTTACTCATTGAAAACACAACCTATGAAACAACAACTATCAGAAACATCTGTTCTTAACTCACTCCGTCTTGTGAAAGACCCTGACCTTCATCGGGATATTGTCGCTTTGAATTTTGTTAAAGATTTGAAGATTGACAAGCAAAATGTCTCCTTCAAAATTGAATTAACAACTCCGTCTTGTCCCGTCCGCGATGAATTGAAAGCCGCCGCCGAACAAGCAATCCGAGACAATATTGAAAATGTCGGTACAATTTCAATCGAAATGACATCAAGTGTGCGGGTAAGTCCAGGCCAGCAACGTGCTGAATTATTGGCGGGCGTAAAAAATACAATCGCAGTTGCAAGTGGCAAAGGCGGCGTGGGGAAATCAACCGTAGCAGTAAATCTCGCAGTCTCGCTTGCGCTTGATGGAGCAAAAGTCGGTTTGCTTGATGCGGATATTTACGGACCGAGCATTCCGCTCATGATGGGAATTGATGAACGACCGAAAATGAGAGGACAAAAACTCGTTCCACTTGAAGCACATGGCGTACAGGTCATGTCCATCGGTTTTCTCGTTGACCCGATGCAAGCAGTCATTTGGCGCGGACCTATGGTGAGCGGAGCAGTCAAACAGTTTATGTCCGATGTGGACTGGGGCGAACTTGATTATCTCGTATTTGATTTACCTCCCGGCACAGGAGACATTCACTTAACGCTTGTTCAATCTATTCCACTTTCGGGAGCGGTCGTCGTAACCACACCGCAGGATATTTCTCTCGCTGATGCACGAAAAGCATTTGCGATGTTTCAGAAAGTGAACGTCCCGATACTCGGAATTATCGAAAATATGAGTTACCACATTTGCGGACACTGCGGACACAGGGAAGAAATTTTTTCAACCGGCGGCGGAAAGAAAGCGGCGGAAGAACTCAACGTTCCATTCCTCGGCGATATTCCGATTTACACGCCCATCAGAGTCGGCGGCGATATAGGAAAACCAATTGTCGTGCTCGAACCGGAAGCAACACAGGCAAAACAAATCCGACAACTTGCAAGAAACATGGCGGCGCAACTTAGCATCCAATCGCTCTCAACTCCAACACCGAAAATTGAAATAGATTTAGGCGTAAATTAACTCTGCGAACTCCGCGTCTCTGTGGTTCAACATGACACAATTATGGAAAACGTTTCACCTCTACAACAACGAATCGAACAAGCATTAGAATATTGCCGCCCATATCTCATAGCAGATGGCGGCAATATTCAACTTGTAAACATCAAAGAAAATGGTATTGTAGAAGTACGCTACGAAGGGTTATGCGTGATATGTCCTCTCTCCCCCCTCACGCTTCGTGCGGGGATTGAACGAACGATTATGCACTTTGCGCCGGAGGTGAAGAGAGTGGAAGCGGTCCATAGATAAAACTATTAAATTTGTAGTTCAAAATAATATTTGATTCTTCTTTTTGATTTTTTTATACCTTCTTCAAAACAACAATTGAAACATCATCATGGGTCCGTGCGCTTCCGACAAAACGGTCGAGTTCTGCTATTATCATTTCACCTATTATTCCTACGGAATACTTCGTCAGAAGAGGTAATAATTGTTGGATTCTGTGTTCTCCATAAAATTCTCCTGCTACATTTCTCGCTTCCGTTAATCCATCGGAATAAATTACCATCAACTCATTTTCCTGCAGAACAATTTTTTGTTCCCGGTACTGGGCAGTTTTTGTAAGACCCAAAGCCGCTCCCCCTTTTTCGGTTTTCCGAATTTCATTCCCATAGATACAGAGCGCAGGAAAATGTCCTGCGTTCAATACCTTTACTTCTCCTGAACCACAGCGAAGTTCGACATAGACAAGCGATGCAAAAACATTGGGTAAACTATCCCGACAAAATATTGTATTGAGTTTTGTGGCAAGGAGCGGGAGCGATTCTGCGTCCGGAGCTAACGCGCGTATCGTTGCCTGGAGTTTTGAGGTGAGCAGTGCGGCGCTCAATCCTTTCCCTGCTACATCTGCTAGCATAACGGCAAATCGTTCTTCATCTACCTTGATACAATCTACTAAATCGCCTCCAACATCATTTGCTGAACGGGTGAATAACCACATCTCCCACCCTTCAACTTTCGGACTTCGTTCCGGCATCAATGCTTTTTGTACAGCATGTCCCGCTTCCAGTTCTTCTTTCGCGAGTAATTTATCCTTCAGTTCAAGCATCAACACGAAAAGAATCATCAACCCTCCGAGGATTCCGGTGTTCGTTTCTATCTGAATATTTTCTCCATCAAATAATCGCGCCCGCGAAAAGAATAAGAAGAGCAAGCCAACAACAACAAGCAATCTCCGCGTCGGTGTCAGACGAAAGAACATGGTTTTCATAAGCCACCCAACCACGTAGAACCACCCCTTCACGCGTCCCATTTGTTGAAGACGTTTCTTTCGTTCATCATCGAGCATGAAATCCTTCAACTCATGAAATTCCCGTGAGACAGTACTTCTGAAATCTCCGCGTTGGATATCTTTCTTTAACGTTTCAAAAAGAGTTGAATGGTTATTTGGGTTTGATTTCATTGAAATGAATAATTTACGAGCGCCATAGATATGACATCTTGAAAAACAACCCGCGCCGCATCTCCAAAAGATTTTCGCTCTCTACATACGAAGTTCCGTCCCATCGTACCTTGTTGAAGATTGAACCGTAGCCAACATAGACAACAGTTCCGGGAATGTACGTGAACGAAGCAAGTACATCCGTGCTGAGTTGTTTGCGGAAATTGTTGTACTCGCCAAGCGCACGAAAGAAAAGATATTGATTCACCTGATACGTTAACTTTAGACGTGTGATTGTATAATGATAAAGCATCTCTTGAGTATCCTCGCTTGTGAAGTCTGAATAAGTAAACGAACCATCAACCTGCATATTTTCCGTTGGCTGATAATTTACTGTTGCAGAAACGACATCGCTCTTCCCCTGTAATGATGCTGGATAGAAGATTGCTTGCGTATGACGAAACAAAAGATTGGTAAACAATGTTTTCGTGATGTTGGATCGAAGTTGAGTGTGAACTCCGCTTGTCTTGAATCGTTGCCCCTCAAATATTTCAGTAGCATACACCGCGCGAGTGCGGAACGTCCAGTTACCCGCAAAGAAAACAGTTGCGGCAAGGTCGTTTCCTGTTTCCCACAATCCACCAAACCTATCCTTCGTATGTCCTGTCGCAAGTTCGAAATCAATTCGTTGCAACAAATCGCTTGCGGGATAAATTTTCGGTCTGACAAATCCGATAAAGTTGACGACACCGGTGCGTGCGTAGTATCCCATATCAGCACGAAAGTTTTCAGAAATCTCACGTGCGTTCAGGCTGAAATCAAGGTTGCGCGTGTTGTATGAATACCGAAAACCTAAGGTATGTCCTCTTACTGCTTTGGCAACTCCGACATCTTTCGCCCATGTAAGAAATCCCGCGCTCTCCAAAACACTTGACTCTGAAACACGAATTTGTTCATCATACCCGAGAACTCGGTTATGGCTTTCGTCAAGTTCACGTCCGGCATACAGAAATCCAAGATAACTATCATCACTGAGTGCCGATTTGAATCTGAGTACAGGAACATGAATGTAGTTGCCGAGTGTCGGTCGCTCTTGTTCAAGAACATTATCAACTGCATAAAGAGCGGCGAGTGTATTGTACTTCCCGACTTTACCGGTCAACTTTGTTCCAAGCACCGGCTCGATAATTGTTCTTGAATAAAACAGCATCGGGTCGAAACTGTTTGCACTGACTGCAAGGTTGAAATTATCCTGCCCTTCGAGAAAGAACGAACGCTTTTCGGAGTTAAATAATCTCGACCGGAGGTTCACATCCACCTGCCCCGCATCCGATTCTACCTGACTGAAATCGGGATTGATGGTTCCATCCAAAATCAAATCGGAAGTAATCCCGTACTTGAGATTGAGACTTGCTTCCGCTTCCTGTTTGCTTCGAACCAAGTTCGTCCCTTCACGAACATCCTGCCGTGTCGCGGTGAGTGCCGGTAAAATTTCCAATAATGTATAATGTTCGATGCCGGAATATTCAAGCGGGTACATTTGTGTAAGAAGTGCAAATCCCTTCGCCGGGTCAAGACGAGGGAAACAACTATGCTCATTTCTTCTGCTAATAAATCGTTCGAGAATAACACCCATCGTCGTCGGCTCGTCGTTCCGGTAGCGAAGGCTTTTGAGTGGAAGTTGAACCTCAACAGTAAATCCATCAGGATTTATTTTTCCCGCGCTGTACCAGACATAATCTGGACTGAAATCTTCGTTCCCTGCCGCGAACTTGCTATCTCCCTGAATTCCGAATGCGTTCACATAAAACGCATTCAGTCCTTGTTGGTCATTGAATGCATCAAGATTGATACAAATGAAATCATCTGTAATCATTTTATCCCGCGCCGAGACTGACGCTTTGATTTTGTCCGGTTCATCGTAACACTTGAATGCGAAGTAAAGGTTAGCGCTATCATAGGCGAGCATCACCTCCGTCTGTTCTTTCGGTATGATGTCAAAATCGGGAATGAACGTTTTGAAGCCAGAAACTTTCGGCGCCTGATTCCAAAGCGGTTCATCAAGAACGCCGTCAATGTTCGGAGCAATTTGCACTCGAATTGGTTTGAGAGGTTCGTTTGCAAAAACCGTTGTCGAGATGAGAAAAAGAACTGAAATAAAAATGTGACTGAGATTGTTTTTCATAAACTTTGCACAGATAATAAATCGGTTGGTTGTTGATACGATGGAATGTGAGGAAGGGTTGCAGGCCAACGATAGTTTCTTAGTTTGTTGTTTTGTGTTTTAGTTTTGGATTCATAGTACATGATTCACAAAGGCAATTATAGTCTCTGGAAATACCCTACAAAAAGAGAGAGGTAACAAATATCTCATATCCCACATCTCACATCTTTGACATTTATCGGTCATCAACTCAATGACTCAATCGTCAATCATTTATTCTCGCTCATTCTCCCATCTTTCAACAACAACACTCTTCCTCCTGCCTTCTTCACAATCTCCATATTGTGCGATGCCATAATCACTGTCGTTTCATTTTTGTTGATTGTCTTTAAGACTTCCAGAATTTCCAATCCGGTTTTCAAATCAAGATTACCTGTCGGTTCATCAGCAATAAGAACTTCCGGTTGATTTGCAATCGCACGGGCAAGCATAACACGTGCTAGCTCGCCGCCGGAAAGTTCATGCGGCATTGCATTCTGCTTATTCTCCAAACCAACAAGCGATAAAACTTCCGGCACACGCTCTTTGATAAAATCATTTTTCTGCCGAATCACTTCAAGCACAAAGGCGATGTTGTCATAAACATTTCTGTCATCAAGTAATTTGAAATCCTGAAAGGAAATGCCGAGCATTTTTCTGAGTTGCGGGATTTCCTTTTTTCTGATTGAAGAAGAACTGAACAACCCAACGCGAACCGTTCCATCAGTCGGCAGTAAATCAAAATACAGCAAGCGTAGAAATGTTGTCTTCCCGACACCCGATTCCCCGGTAAGAGAAACAAACTCGCCTTCCTTAATTTCCAGATTGATGTCTTTCAGGACGATGTGTTTATCGAATGCGACACTGACGTGTTCAAATTGAATGTTCATTGTTTTTTTTTTCGATTATGAATAATTGAGACAGCAAGTTTGATTGCTTCAATCATGCTTGATGGATTTGCGATTCCTTTTCCTGCAATGTCGAACGCCGTTCCGTGGTCAGGCGAAGTGCGAACGATTGGCAATCCGGCAGTGAAGTTCACACCAATATCAAAACCCTGCATCTTCAATGGAATCAATCCTTGGTCGTGATACATTGCAAGCACGGCATCGTAATTTCGGTAAAGATGCCTACCGAAAAATCCATCTGCGGGAAATGGACCTTCTACATTCACTCCCTTCCTTCGACGAACATACTCGAGTGATGGAATAATAAAATCAATTTCTTCGTAGCCAAGCAAACCATCTTCGCCCGCATGAGGATTCAAACCAAGCACAGCAATCTTGGGAGAATCAATTCCAAAGTCTTTTTTTAGTGATTGTTTCAACAGAATCAACTTCTCCGAAATTATTTTTTTTGAAATTGCTTCAGGAACACATTTCAAAGGTAGATGAATCGTCGCCAATCCGACACGAAACGAACCGGCAGTTACCATCATCATAAATTTATTTGTCCGAGTAAGAAAGGCGAGCATTTCCGTTTGTCCGGGGTAACAATAACCTGCTTTGTTCATCGAATCTTTTGATACAGGCGCTGTCACCATCCCATGAAGGATTTTGTCTGAACAATATTCGACCGCTTTTTCCAAACTAAGGCAAGCATACAATCCCGCTTCTTCTGTAACTTTTCCAAGTTGAATTCCCGAAATTTGATATTGAGACAAATGAAAGACCGGAATCCCTTTCTTTTGAAATGAAAAATTTTGTTCGTCAATTTCCCTTAATAGGATATTCATCTTCAGAAGTCTCGCATAATATTCAAATACATCAATCAGTCCAAAGAGGACAGGATGGCAAATACTTTGAACCTGAAGTGAAATAGCCGCTTTGATTGCAACCTCCGGTCCAATGCCGTTGTAGTCACCCATTGTAATGCCGACTATTGGTTTACTTTTCATGCAAATCCCTCATCGGAGTAATGGAGTATTGGGGTATTTGATATCATCATACAATGCGGCGAAAATGTACAAACGCTTGAACTCAAATCCAAAGATGTTTGCTTTTCTATTTTGAGTTTGATATTATCATTAAAACCAATCATCAATGAATCAATCGTAAATCGTCAATGGATAAATTTTTCTTCATTCTTGCATCTCTTTTTTCTTTTCTGGGTGTTGCGCTCGGCGCATTTGCCGCTCACATGCTCAAACAAAAACTTACTCCCGACATGTTCAGCATTTTTGAAGTCGGTGTACGATACCACATGTACCACGCTCTCGGATTGTTTGTTGTTGCGTGGGCGGCTTCACATATTTCCAACGCTCAAATTGCGGGGTGGTTATTTGTCGTTGGGATTTTTCTCTTCTCAGGAAGTCTTTACCTCCTCAGCATCACCGGAATAAAATGGCTCGGTGCGATTACGCCCTTTGGTGGACTTTGCTTTCTTGCGGGGTGGTTGTATTTGGCGTGGAAGGCATATCAGACAATAGTATAAAATTGTCTTACAAATCTGAATCCTTTATATTAAAACAGCAAAGTAATTAAGAAAACAATAGGAATCGAAATGCTCAAAATACCGAAAGTAAGACGACCTTCAGCATCTGTCTTATCTAAATTACATTCCTTAAAACAAAAGAGAGGAATGCTTGCGGCTGTTGAACCGGAAAGCGGAGATTGGTTTTTAGGAAAAGATGTTCTGGAAGCATTCAAAAAAGGAAAGAAAAAATACCCGTCCGGAACTTTTTATTTTGTAAGAATAGGATATACTTCGGCACATGTTCATCATGCAGGACCAAAAAGAGGATGAAAAAATCCTCGAAGGAAACATCACTAATAATTCTCCATCATTTTTTGGCTCCTTCAGGAAGGATGGAATACTCGTCTTCCATAAAAAAGGAAATATTTCGTTTACAGTTGATACGGGATTCAGTGGTGGTATCGCTTTGCCAAAAGAAATCTTGGAAACTCTCAAAATAGAATTCATGGGTTATGATACATTTACTTTGGCAACAGGTGAAGAAGTTGAGTTACCGATGTATTACGGAACTGTACTTGTGAAGAAGAAAAAAGTTGAGACTTGGTTTATCCCCGGTGACTCACTCTTAGGAATGGAGTTCATTGCTTCTGTTGGGACAACTTTGCTACTAGATTTTGAATCAAAGACTGTACAACTATCCTGAGGATTGTCAGTTCAAAACTATTTTCTTCAACCAACTTCCAACTCGGAACCAAAAAAAACAATTTCTCTCTCTCCTCGCTTTTCCCTATATTTGCACACATTTTAGATAATCAGTAACAAAGGAACTTGAAATACCATGGGTCGAGCATTTGAATTCAGACGGGCGCGTAAAGAGAAACGTTGGGCAAAGATGGCAAAAACATTTGCCAAAATCGGGAAAGAAATCGCAATTGCAGTAAGAGCCGGCGGACCTGACCCGCATGGCAATGCGCGACTCCGTCTCGTCATCCAGAATGCCAAAGATGTGAACATGCCGAAGGACAATGTCGAGTCGGCAATTAAACGGGCGGCATCAAAAGATGCGGCGGATTTTCAGGAAGTGGTATACGAAGGATACGGACCGCATGGCATTGCCATCGTTACGGAATGTGCGACCGATAACCCGACACGAACAGTGGCAAACATCCGCATGTATTACACTCGTGCAGGCGGTGCGCTTGGTACAACCGGCTCGCTCGATTTTCTTTTTGAACGAAAAGGCATGTTCACCATTTCTGCAAAAAATATCAACAAGGATGAGTTAGAGTTAGAACTGATTGATTTCGGCTTGGAAGAATTCACTGTTGATGGAGATGAAGCCTATCTCAACACATCGTATGCTGATTTTCGGAAAATGCAAAAAGCGTTGGAAGATAAAGGCGTGGAAGTTCTCAGCGCAGAGTTACAACGAATTCCTCTCTCCACAAATGCAGTTTCGCCCGAACAACAAGAAGAAATCCAGAAACTCCTTGACCAGATTGAGGATGATGATGACGTGCAGGCTGTGTATCACAACATGAAAATTCCAGAGTAATTGTTCAGACGTGCGACTCACTCGCATTTCAAGATTTGTAGACTATTCAATTTTTTGGTCGAGTATTGTAGAATATGTGAGTCGCACCTTGTTGCTTTTGCCGTGACACGGTTTTAACCTTGAAACTTAAAACATCTTCTTTTCTCTTTTCTTTTTCTTGACTTTCAAAAAAACTTTTCGTATCATTGCACCACTCGGTCCCAGCAACCGGGTAAAAAAATCTAATCCACCAAAATAATTTAAGAAAATCCAAAGCATGTGAGGTATGCTTAGGGTGAATTACGTTTTGTTCGGATTAGATGTCCTCCCCCACCATCTATTCCCCAACAATATAATTGTAGCCGCAATCTTCAGATTGCGAATGGCTGTAAATCAACATAATTGTTGAAAACAGCCGAAAATAAGCAACATCATCATGCAGGAAATGATTTCCCGGGTTCAGGAAATCTTCTCCCGCATGCGGGAAATCTTTTCCCGTGTGCAGGAAATCTTCCCCCGCATGGAGGAAATCTTTTCCCGGACTCAGGAAATCTTCTCCGGGTTCAGGGAAACTTCCCCAGCATGTGGGAAAACTTTTTCCGGGTTCAGGAAATCTTCCCCCGCGCGTGGGAATTCATTTCCCGGGCTCGGGAAATCTTTTCCCGCAGACGAGTTTTGTACGTCATCAAACACATAATCATTTACGCTTGTAGTGCAAGTCGTAATGATTTTTTTAATAATAATAACATAGGAGAAAAAACTTATGGCACTACCAAACTTACGAGACATTTCTGACGAACAGCTTAACTCTCTTTTGTCAGGATTAAAAACAGAACTTGTTGATAATTCAGCAACGTACGGAGTTACCGATGCCGATAAACAAGCGCTTGATGATGCGGTGAATGCGTGGAATGGAGATTACGGAAGTCATCTTCTTGCACAGACTGCGGCACGGGCGGCAACGGTGAAGAAAGATGAGACGAGAGCGCTTTTGGTAAAGACTTTTTCGGCGGTCTTGAAGAAAGTCAACCTCAACAGTTCTATCTCTCCCGACCAGAAGACGAAAGTCGGAATTACGCCGGCGGATAACATACCGACTGCCGCGCCGAGACCGACTACCCGTCCGATGTTTCGGATAGATACGAGCGCTCATCTGCAACATACCATACACTTTTTTGATGAGACTACACCCAAGAGTAAAGCAAAACCGAAAAGAGTATTGGGCTGTATGATTTACAAAAAGGTTGGCGGACCCGCACCGATAGATGAATCCGAGATGAGCTTTTTAGTCTTGGATACAGCAACGCCGTATGTTGTAACATTCAATGCATCGGATATTGGCAAGACTGTTTACTATCTCGGTTGGTGGCAAAACCCCACCGGACAAGCCGGACCAAAAACCGAAATTGTTAGTGCGGTGATAGCGTAAGAAGAAAGCGGTAAAGATGGAGTCCACCTCGCGGGTGGACTCCATCTGATGTATGCTTTTTGTTTGATTGAAAATGTGAATGATGTATATTTGCAAGGCAATAAAAGACAACCAAAACCAAAATAAACAAACCACAAGTTCAAAAATCAAACATATGGAGATTCCAAATGAAGATACTTTCTATCGTATGCCTCTATATTCTGTTATGTATCAAGTCAGCATCGGGTCAAGTTACCTTAGAATCAAATGCAATCGGCCGAGTTTTCCTTGAACCCACAGACTCAATTCCTATTGGGACAGCATTTGTTGCCGGCGATTCAAAATCAATTTATACTTGTTCCCACGTAGCTGTGGCTGACACGTTGTGGTTCAATTACATTGGATCTCCGGAACAATTGTTCCGAGTTACTGTTAAGTACAATCTCCCAAGTTACGATGTCGCCTTCCTTATTAGAACTGGTGGATCTCAACCTGCGTCCTTACAGTTTGGGGACTTTTCGCGAGTACAGCCCGGCGATACAATCCACTACATTGGTTGGGATACACCCCTCGCAAGATATATCATAAGGTTGGCAACTGTCTCTGCACGAGGATCTGTACTTGTGGAAGAGGGTACAAAAGTTGACTTCATTGAATTTGAAGGACAAGCTGTCCCTGGATATTCAGGTGGCCCAGTCATCGATCGCTTTGGTAAGGTAATTGCGATGATAAGAGAGGGATGGGAGAAAACTTCACTTCGGGGCGGGGTTCCAGTCCGAATCAACAGAGCGTTCTCGATAGAACTTCTTCGAATTCTTGACTCGGAGTTGAAGGGCCATTCCAATCCAAAAGATGGAAAATCACCCAATAAATTGATGGACTTGAAACAATAAGATGAATTTCATTACCCTCCCGCGTGGCAGAGTCAAGCAAGACGCTCAAGCTCCTTCGTAGTAATGAAAAATATAACTTGTAAAGTTTAAGACGCGGAAACTTGGGAACAAGGAAAACTATGAACCTCACCGACAAACAAAAACAATTTTTACAACATCTTTATTCGATGTATAAAAACAATCCAACCAGCACGTCGAATTTGTATGCGCGCATCCAAAGTTTTCCTTCATTTACGAAGGAAGAATTGCTTGAGTGCAGTGAATCCTTAAAGGAAACAGGACTTATTCATAAATTTGAAAAGGGTGAAGATTTTCTTTTTTCAAAAATCACCCTCGAAGGTATCGAAGCAATCAGCAACGATTTGCAGGAAATGACCGACATGGTATTGTCCGACTTGATGGAACGAGGAAATCATCTGTCGTTAATTGATTGCTGTCGCTTCAGGATGATTGAGCAAATGGATAAAGTTTATGAGGGAAAATTATACTGCCGGGTAAAAGATTTTGCCGAGTATCTTGCCAAACGAAATCTCATCACGTTCCGATTGATTGAGCGTCGTATCGGTAAAGAAAATGTTATCGTTAAAATTACGAGTGATGGAATCAAACGCTATCAAGCCGTAACATCTTCCACACAGCCTCAACCAAAGACACGCTTTCCTATCCTCAAATCATCCACAGGATGGAAATATTATTTCGAAAATCGAACAGTACGGGAAGAGAGAAAACTCCGTTCAGTCGGTCGTTTCGATGAACGGGAAAATCATATCGAACAACTATTCTACAACGACGAGGGAGAAGTGGAAAATTCATTTAAACTTTCCTATGATGATGAGAACAACCCGGTTTCCGGTGAAGTTTTTATCAGTGAAGGATCAGACCTGATAGGTAAACTCATCTCCACGTTTGAAGTACGCGGCAATGTGACGATTGGAACTTACCTGACGTCGTTCGGAGAAGTATTCTGGTATGAAGAATATCTCCACGATGCGAACGGAAATCTCATCGAAAAGAAACGAACAGATAATTCCGGGAAGTTTATCAGCAGAACAACTTACAAATATAACGAAGCAGGAAAACGTATTTCATCAGTCGAGTATAACTTTACCAGCAAAGTTGAATCCTTTTATGATGAAGACGGCTTTGAAACACACGCTCGTGTTTCCGATGCTGACGGGAATGTGTCCGGTAATTATGAATATGTTGTTGATGAGTACGGCAACATGGACGAGGAAATACGGCTGAATATTTTTAATACGCCACTGTATCTCATTAAATATGAGAATGAGTATTATTAATTTAGAAAGTGCGACTCACTTTCCGATTAAACTTGTCTTCATCTCCAACATTTTCTAAATCTTCGAGGTATAAGTGAGTCGCACCAAATATCTTATCCTATCGGCAAAAACATCGAAAACGTCGTCCCCTTCCCCAACTCGCTCTCAACATCAATATGCCCGCCGTGACTGCGGACGACTCCGTAAACAACGGCAAGTCCCAAGCCTGCGGCTTGCGTGCTTTCCTTCGTTGTAAAGAATGGTTCGAAGATTCGCCCAATGACTTCCTTACTCATTCCTACCCCGGTATCTTTCACGTAAATGCCGATATACTTTTTCGCCGTTGTACTTTCAAAACGATGTGAAAGTTCTTCAGCGAATGTTACGGATGCTGAAATCATCAGAGTTCCGCCATTCGGCATCATCGCGTCGCGCGCATTCAAACATAAATTTTGGAGAGATTGGAGCAACACGGATTTGTCTGCTTTGATTACAGGAAGTTCGTCTGCTACTTGTAATGATGTCTTGATATTGATTGGTATGGTTTGTTTCATCCAAACTGAAAGTTCATCAAGGGTATTTTTTACTTGAATTGTTTCAAGATTGTCCGCTGTTTGTCTGGCAAAGGCAGAAATCTGTCTCACCAATTCCGAACCCTTCTGCACACTCTTTTTTATTTCGTCCGAACTGCTTGAAAGCGTCTCTGCATCTGTTTTGGCAAGGTCAATCAGGCGAGCATAACCCATGATAACAGACAGAAGTTTTGTAAAATCATACGCAATGCCGGAAGCAAGCGTGCTGATACTATCGAGTTTCTGTGCTTCGCGCTGATGTTGTTCCAGCACTTTTTGCTCGGTAATATCTTTTCCCATCCCGACGAAACCGACAAGTTGTTCATTCTCAAACACAGGAGAAAATGAAAAATTGACCGTATGAATTTTTCCATTTTTCGATTTCATCTCGGCGTCGAATCGCCCTTCCCTCATTTTATTTTTTTGAACATAATGCAGGTACGTCGGGATGTAATCTTTCGGTTCGATAAAATCAATCAACGAATGGCCGAGCATATCGGATTCAGAGATGCCGAGTGTTGAAGTCAGAGAGCCGTTTGCCACTTCAATATGAAATTGTTCGTCAGTCATAATGAACAAATCATTCATCACCACCAACGCGGCTTTGATGGAATCATATACCGTCACCATGATTTTATGGCGGAAGAGTAAATACACGGTCACGAGTAACGCAATAGCAGAAGTTATTCCATACCACTCTGCACCTCCAACGGTCAGAATTTGAGCAATAGAATAGGTTAGCGGTCCCGGAAGAACAACGAGGAGAACAGTAAAACCTGATAAGAGAAGATTCGATTGAACTTTTCGCTCGGCAAATCCCTTCACCAACGAATACAACAACGTGACTCCGATGCTGAAGAACACCGACATCCACGTGATGTAAAAAATAAATCCCGACGATGAAATTGTTTCAGTCTCCGATTGACTGACAATTCCCGTTGCGAGCATCAGGTAACTCAAAAGTCCAGCCGAATAAATTGCAATGACGACTACTTTTGATTTCAGAATATCGTAGCGTCTCAGGAAAATGACAACGAAGTGGAGAAAGAAAAATGGAATCAAACAGAAGAGAAATTCGGTGAGCCGCACAAACACATCGCCGCGCAACACTCCCTCGCTGAGCAAATCCTTCCCAAGTCCGTAGACAATCAAACAACCGACACAAAACGCGTAGAAGCGATTGAGCAGATTCTTCGGAGATTTGACAACAATAATTCCTGCCAACAGCAGGTTGATTATCGTATAGGCTATCGAAACATAATAGTAGAGCATGATGACATTACAAGTTGTGCGGACAATGTAATTGCGTGATTAATTGGTTGTGTTAATTCATTCCATATTCAGACGGAATATAACCACTTTCTTTGAGAGATACAGGTTTTCCGTCTTTGATAATTTCCTTCTTCACCAGCACGGCAAACCAACGCCGCACTGCTTCGACGAGAATAATAACAGCGCAAACCATTATTATTCCTGTAAGAATAGAATTAACGTACCCTTGAGTCGCTGTTTTCGGGTTTGAAGTCAACGACAAAAAATTATCAGTGATGTTGAGGAAGCCGGCAACGAGAGTTGTAGTGGCAACGAACAGCATCGGCGCAAGCGTTACCCAAGCATATCGAACTTTTCCTGCATTGATAATCGCGCTTGTAGCAACTGCGAGCGCTACCGCCGCAAGCAGTTGATTTGCCGTTCCGAACATGGGCCAAATCGTGCTGATGTTTCCTGTCCAGATAAAATATCCCCAGCCAAACACAACCAAACCGGTTGAGAGAAGTGTACCGGGAAGCCAATCTGTTTTCTCCATTGGTTTCCAGACTCGGCCACCAAATTCCTGAACAAGGAAACGGGCGACGCGTGTGCCTGTATCAATTGTTGTGAGGATGAACAATGCTTCAAACATAATCGCGAAGTGATACCAATACGACATCAACCCAGCCATTCCGGGGATTGCTGAAAAAATTTGTGCGAAACCGACAGCAAGCGAAACCGCTCCGCCCGGTCGTCCGGCAATTTGTTCTCCGACTTCCTGTGCAAGCATTTCGAGATTTTCTGTCTGCATACCAAGCGCGGCGAATTTTTCGGGTGAAAGATTGATGGCGAAGTAATCTCCGGGAAACAACGAACTTGAAGCAATCAGCGCTATCACTCCGACCAATCCTTCCATCAACATTGCGCCGTAACCAATCATTCGGGCATCGGTTTCTTTGTTGAGCATTTTCGGCGTCGTGCCTGATGAGACAAGCGAATGAAATCCCGAAATTGCTCCACACGCAATCGTGATGAAAACGAACGGGAAAACTTTTCCGGGAATTATGGGACCGCCGCCATGAATGAACTCGGTAATTGCAGGCATTTTTAATTCAGGATGGACAACAATGACACCGATAACAAGCGCGGCAATCGTTCCGATTTTCATGTATGATGAAAGATAATCACGCGGGCAGAGAAGCAACCACACAGGCAACACCGATGCAATAAAACCATACGCCGCAATTGCGATAATGATTCCTTCACGCGAGAACGTAAAATATTCAGCAAGCGGAGATTCGGGAATCCACGCGCCGACAATGACAGCGGCAAACACTCCAACAACACCAATCATACTTGCTTCTGCAACTCTTCCCGGACGGATTTTGTACATCCACAATCCGACAAACAGCGCTATGGGAATTGTCGCCGCGATTGTAAATGTTCCCCAAGGACTTTCACGCAACGCGTTGACGACTGCAAGTCAAAGTCCCGCAAGAGCAATAACAACGATGATGAGAATGGCAATCGAAGAAATCAACCCGGCAAGCGGACTAACCTCGTGCCTTGCAATTTCAGCAAGCGATTTTCCTTTTCGTCTGATAGACGCGGCAAGAATAACAAAATCATGAACTGCGCCGCCGAGACAAACACCGATGAGTAACCACAGGAATCCCGGAAGAAACCCAAACTGCGTCGCCAGCACCGGGCCAATCAGCGGACCCGCTCCCGAAATCGCCGCGAAGTGATGACCGAACAATACCCACTTGTTTGTCGGATGATAGTTCTGTCCATCATTCAGCGTATGCGCCGGAGTTTCCCGCGAGCCATTCAAAGCAACAACTTTCGCCGC
This sequence comes from Ignavibacteriota bacterium, assembly GCA_016212665.1. NCBI lineage: Bacteria > Pseudomonadati > Ignavibacteriota > Ignavibacteriota bacterium. The sequence goes on along the minus strand of JACREZ010000011.1, from coordinate 48,131 downwards.
AATGAACGCGCTGTAGTAACGATAGGCAATCGCCATCACCAAAAGGGCAACAATAATTAATGGTAAAGCATTCATTCAGTTTTGAGTTTTGGGTTTTTAGTTTTTGGTCTTGGTTTTTGGTTCATTGTTCTTTACTATTTAACTGCTTTTGTCAATAGTCATTTGTCATTCGTCATTTGTAAAAACGAATAACCAGTAATAGAAAACGGATATTTTTTTACTTTTTATTTTTGACTTTTGACTTGACTAAAAGGCGTCAACATAATGTTCGATTTCCGGCTTACCGTTCTTGTATAAAATCGAAATGACATCAAACCGACAAGAGATATCTTCTATTTCATTTTCTGCAAGATAGCCTTCGGCAACAGCGCGAATTGTTTTCTGCTTTGATTCTGTCACTGCTTCAATCGGCGCACCGTAGTTTGTTGAACGACGCGCCTTCACTTCGATAAAGACGAGTGTTTCATTCTCTTGTGCGATGATATCTATCTCGTCTCGTTCGTATCTGTAATTTTGTCGGAGGATACGATAACCTTTTTTCTGCAAATATTCAACAGCGAGTGCTTCGCCTTGTGCGCCTTGTCTTCGACGATTCATTCTCGCTCGAATAATGTTAGTTGCTTATCATGAAGATGAAAACTCTTCCGGTGAATTTCACACAATCCATATTTCCTGATTGCGGCAATATGCTGTTTCGTTCCGTAGCCTTTGTGCTGTGCGAATCCATATTGGGGAAATTGCTCGTCGTATTCAATCATTAACCTGTCACGGGTAACTTTGGCAATAATTGAAGCGGCGGCAATGGAAAAACATTTTGCATCGCCATCCACAATTGTCTGAAACGGTATTCCCTTTCCGGAAAATCTGTTCCCGTCAATGAGCAATTGCTGTGGCTTCGGCTTCAGTTGTTCGATTGCTTCGTGCATTGCTCTGAATGTTGCTTGCAAAATGTTCACTTCATCAACGAGCACATGAGAAACAATTCCCACACCGACACTCAATGCTTTTTCTTGAATCAACTCGAATAGTTCATCACGCTTTTTACCATTCAATTTCTTCGAGTCATCAATTCCATCAATCGAGATATTTTTATGAACGATTACAGCCGCGGCAACCACCGGACCCGCAAGCGGTCCACGTCCTGCTTCATCAACACCTGCAACATGTAATATTCCATCGTTCCAATATTGCTGTTCGTACTTTGTACTTAGTACTTTGTACTTTGTTCTTCGTTCTTTATTCCTTGTCATTCGTCAATGGTCATTTGTCATTGGTGGTTTAATGTAAGAATGAAACCAGTAACCACAAACCTGCAACCTGTAACCAAGCGAATCAAAACTCATTAACAATCCCAAAGTGTATCTTCCCCTGCGAGAACGAATCTCCTTCTCCAAAAGCAAAACTGACTCCGAGCAAACCGATTCCCGTTTCGATTCGCGTTCCGATGCCGTAACCATATTTGAATGATTGTGAAGATGCAATTCCTTGTGCTTGATTGTCGGGAAGAAAGTAATATCCTCCGTCTAAAAATCCAAAGAAAAATGAACGCCGACTCAACAAAAAACGATATTCCACACTCGTCCATGCGATACGTGAACCGATGAACTGACCTTCCTTATAACCGCGCAATGTTGTCGTGCCTCCAAGTCGGTACATTTCACCGATTCCAATGTTATCGGCAAGCAATTCTTTTCCGTGTAATTCAATTGAAAGCACTTGTCGTTGAAATATTTCAACAGGCACCGCAACATCCAGAGCAAGTTTCTGAACCGCCGCTTCGTTTGCACCGAAAGTTTTGTTTCCAATACGATAATCGCTTCGATAATAAACTCCCTTTGTTGGATTGAACATATCATCACGAGTATCATAGTGCAGTTCTATTCCTGTTGTTGTCGTTTTCGATTCAACAATTTGCAATCCTGCATTATTATTCGATGGGATTACAGATTCATGTGAAAAGACTCCTCCGAGTGTGAACTCATCAAACAAACGGACATACGCCGTAACTTCAAATTGTCTGCTGACATACAACGTGTCCTGTTGTCTCTGCTTGAATGTTCCTCCAACATCAACAGGAAAATTGAAAAACCATGGCTCGACATAATGAAGAATAATTTCCTGAACGTCTGTACGCTCTTTCTGCCAACGAACATTCAACTTGCGCGCAGTTCCGAAAAGATTTCGCATCGAAACGTTTGCCAAGCCGGTGAGAAATCCATCCTCACCGGAAGAACCCGGAACATATCCAAGCACCCCGTCAAACGTATTTGTATTTCCTTCTTCCACAGGAATTGTGAGAACTCCTCCCGAATCATTCATAGTCAATACAAGTTCATTCACCTGGGAAAATATGTTCAGCCGATTCAATCGTTGAGGTATGATTTTTACCTTCCGCTCATCATAAATTTCGTTCATACCTATCTTCGCCTCCCGAACGATGACATATTCCTTTGTCTCTTTATTTCCGGAAGCACGAACTTCTTTTATGTGAACAAGTTCTCCTTCTTCGATTTTTAAGGTAATTCTAAGTCGGGTTTCGTTTTGTTCTTGATAGGATTCAATTGATTTGACGGAAATTGCCGCGAACGGATGCCCGATTGATTCATACTCAGAAATCAAATCATCAATATCCTGTTCAAGCAATTCTTTTTGAAGAGAATCTCCCTCACGCGTTTCAAATCGTTCCAGAAGAAATTTTGTGGAAAGTGTTGAATTGCCTTCCAAAATTATTTCGCCAACAACTCCCTGAGAATAACCGTCAACCGTCAACCAGCAAACCAACAACAAAAATATTATTTTCTGATTCACAGTGCGACAATAACAATTCAGTCAGGAATTAGCGGTAGCGCGTTCGCCACGTATCCCAAATAGGATTTCGCAAGCGGTAATCGCCGAAGCCGGTTTCATCCACGAACACAAATTCCCGGTTCATTTCAAAGTAGGTCCAGATTTCGTACGGCTTCGAATCAATATCGAACGGATGCCGCTCGATGTTGTTCGGCTCTCCAAAAACGATATACACATTTCCTCTGTCCGTCTTCCAGCCCTCCTGATAGTGGCTGAAATTTTTGTTGGCAAATTCGACACGCTGATAATATTCGAGCATCAACTCGTTGACTTCCGTTTCTTTCGTCGGGTCACGCTTCTTCCAAAACTCTACAAATAAATCGCGCTTCCGTTCCGCGACTGCCGCTTTCATTTCTTCAATCACTTCCTTCTCCGCAACATATTGAAGTTGGTCAATCGCAAGGTCAATATCATTCACTGATACAGGCAATCCTTGAATCCGAACATTAAGTCTCCTCGAAACACTACTCACTTCTTTCATCAACGAACTATCAGAACTGTCGGGAATGTATGCTTTCACGTCAAGCGTATATTCCCCGGCTAACAGCGCGTTGCTTGAAATATTCATGAAGCACGATTGCTTGGATTTCGTCAGCGATTTTTTCAACGTGTCGGTTCGCACGACAACACCGAGTTTACTTGAAAGGGTAAGGATAAACTTTGCTTCAAGCGGAAGAGTTTTCGAACGCGCCTCGAAGAAAAACGAAATCATTTCCGGTGCGCTTCCAATCGTAGCGGCAATGTTTGGTACGACAACCGTTTTCTCCTCTTCCTTATTTAGTTGTTTGACAACCATGACATCACTGAGCGTCAGGTTCTCTGAAAACTCCCTGACCTTCACAGCTCTCTTGACCTGATTCAATTTCCGCGTTTCCACATCCCGGATTTGCACTACAAATTCGTACGAATCCGGTTTGAGATAAAATGTTTTTTGACTCATCTTCCCGGTTGTCGGAGAAACGGATTCCTGATAATCTTCAGTTGAAAGTTCTTCCGTCCAGAGTTTCTCATTGACAAGGTTTCCCTCTTTATCAAGGACATCTATTGTCACTTCGTAACTTGAACGAAACAGATTGTCGGATTTTACAAACGATAACATTTCGTGCGGCACTTGAACATACGCATCCACCCTACTCACGCCTACGCTATCTGAGCCGAAGTTCAAAATATCGAGGAAGAAATGCGGTAAGTCTGCTTCTATCATCGCGTGCGGGCGATTATCCTGCCCGATTGAATATGTTGTCAGACAAAAAACTGCAAACAAAAAACAATAAACTCTTTTCATACCCAAAACACTTTCTCCTCTCTCAACGAATTTTGTAGAACATTAGTTTCTTCTCCTCGAACTTCTTTTCCAACAGGTATTGCAAACAAATCATACTCCTCCGCATCAATGATTTCAACTTCATAGAAGTTGCCGATGGCAAACTCGTTGGAAGAATGAACCATGACTGAGTTGTCAACTTCCGGAGCGTCTCGTTCCGTTCGGCAAATCGAAACATCGCCCTGCTTTTCATCAACTAAAACACGAAGTTGCTTTCCTGTCAATTCTTCGTTCTTCCGTAGCGATATTTCTTTTTGAGTTTCCATGATGATTCGTTTTCGTTCTTCCTTCACTTCAAAAGGAATCGGGTCGCCGAGTGGAAACGCCGATGTATCTTCTTCCTGTGAATAGGTGAAAACACCGAGCCGGGCAAATTCTGTTTCTTTGATGAATTCAACAAGTTCATTGAAATCGTTTTCTGTTTCGTTCGGATAGCCGACGATGATTGTGGTTCTCAACGCGATGTTCGGAACTTTCGCTCGAATTGTTTCAATCAAATTTCGAGTTGCTCGTGAACTGATTCCGCGTTGCATTGATTTCAACACAGAGTCAGAAATATGTTGAACGGGCATATCGAGATAGCGACAAATCTTTTCGTTTGCAATGAACGCATCTAAAATTTCAAGCGGAAATTGCGATGGATACGCGTACATCAACCGAATCCATTCGAGTCCGGTTACTCCGTTTAGTTGCTCAAGCAATTGCGGAAGCGTTCGCTTGCCGTACAAGTCAAGACCATAGTAGGTGCTTTCCTGAGCGATGAGAATAAGTTCTTTCACTCCGTTTGACGCAAGATTTTCTGCTTCGCTTATGAGTTTTTCAATTGATTTGCTTTGATGTTTTCCACGCATCAACGGAATTGCACAAAACGCGCACGGTCTATCGCATCCTTCCGAGATTTTCAAGTAGGCAAAATGTTTTGGCGTTGTAAGAATCCGTTCGCCGAGGAGTTCATATTTGTAATCTCCACCGAGCGCTTGCACGACTTTGTCCATCTTGTTTGCGCCGATGAACAAATCTACTTCAGGAATTTCTTTTTGCAATTCAATCGAGTATCGTTCCGAAAGACAACCCATGACAACGACTTTCTGAAGTTTGCCATGCTTTTTCCGTTCAACCGCTTGAAGAATCGTCTCGATGGATTCGTTCTTCGCATCCTGAATAAATCCGCATGTGTTGATGATGAGCGTGTCTGCGCGATTCGGGTCGTTCGTCAATTCCATCTCGTTCAACCTGAGTTGGTTCATCAGCACTTCGGAATCAACAGTATTTTTTTCACAACCCAACGTAAGGACGTGAACTTTTTCTTTTTTGGACATCAATTAAAACTAAAGACAACAAAATCTAAATAAAGATACACAATCGGCGAGACGAAAAGCAAACTATCAAAACGGTCGAGAATGCCGCCATGCCCGGGTATGATATTCGATGAATCTTTCACACCTGCGTCCCGCTTCAGGAGCGATTCAAATAAATCACCAAGTTGACCGAATAAACCGACAATCACTCCAAGCACAATCGCTTGTTGAAGTTGTAGATAATCAAGCACAAGATATTTTGCCGCAATCGAAGTTGCAACTGCGAACAAAAATCCGGCAATCGCACCCTCCCAACTCTTATTCGGACTGACGCGTGGAAATAATTTATGCTTTCCAATTGATTTACCGACATAATACGCCGCAGAATCGCACACCCAAATCATTGTATAGATTGAGACAACCGTGTAGCCGCCCCATAGATACAATCGTTCGTTCAGTTCAGTGCTCATAAATTCTGACGGCATCAACCGCACTACAGGAACATGGAGCGGTGTGAACACTTCTCGCACACCGACAAGCGTTCCGAAAAACAACGAGACGTACGCAACCCCGAAGATTGTTGTCGAAAGATTGTTGAGCGCCGAACCGTTGTTCCGAAATAACTCAACCAAACCAATCACAGGAATTGCAGTAAGAAAAACAATCAACAAAAATTGTGACTCGGATTTGGGTGCGCTACCAAACCAATTGCCAAACAATTCAAACAAGTTATTGTTGAAAAATGCAAGCAAGACAAAACACCCGGTAATCAAACCAAGTGCTCTTAACGGACGCGCTCCTTTTGCTTTGGCAAGTCCGTAGAATTCAAGCAACGCAAATGAAGAAATCAAGGTAGCAAACAGAAAGAAAACAAATCCACCTTTGATGGTCACATAGATGATAACCGGAATTGCAACGAGCGCGACAAGAAGTCGTTTCAGGTGATTGCTCATGTCCACATGTCCTTTGGTTCTTGCACAACTGTTTCCTTCGTCGCGGTGGTTTTCAAAAATAAATATGTGGAGACAGAAAAGATGAAGAGCATCAGCACAAACAACATGAGAACATCATTCGTTGTCATCGCTTCGGGGTCACTTGTAAGAATTGCTTCGTCGTCAATGTTTAGGTACAGCGCAATACACGCGAGAGCGTTGTTGAAAAAATGCGCGGCTGAGGAGACCCAAATGCTTCCCGATCTTGTGGTGAGAAATCCGAGATATATTCCCAACGCGCCAAGCGGAATCAAGGTAAAAGGATTGAGATGATACGCGCCAAAAATTAATCCTGTCAGAACATATCCGACCGTCGGCGTTAATCCCTTCTCCATGCTTCGCTGAATCAGTCCTCGAAAGAAAAATTCTTCCGTAATTGCGGGTAACACGGCGATGATAAGAATAACGAACAGCAACTCAGGAACCGACTGTGAACCCGCGAGCATTTTATACGTCTCTTCATACATCACCTTGAATTTGTCCTGAAATTCCCGGACGAATTCGGGGAGAGGTATTTTTTCCTGAAAGTAGAGATAGACTTGAAGAAGTTGCTGAAGGGAAAACACTCCGACAATGGCATGAACAATTGCAAGCGGGTCTGGCGCCTTTAACCGCATGTACTCTGTCGGGCGAAACGTAACGAACTGAATAAGGAAAAATGTCGGAACCAAAATAAAAAGTATCTGACCGATTCCTGTCGCAATTCGTAATCCCGTAACATTTGCTTTCGTCAGGTCCATTCCGAAAATCAAGAACGTTATCAGACTTCCGACAAATTGATAGAGAATAAAAATCAAGATGAGAGAAATAAAAGCGAAGAGTACCGGATGAATTCCGTGCCGCTCCAAAAATGTTCGAGGAAGAAACTGTTGAACGAGTTGCGGTTGTTCAACGTTTTCCTGAAGAGGAAGTTCCGGCTCGGTCATTTCAAATCATAATGATATTTACATGATACGATGATTATCGCCTCTTCAGTAACTTTGCAAACGAGACGATGTTCATCATTAATTCTGCGTGACCAGTAGCCTCCTTTTATGTGTTTGAGCGGTTCGGGTTTTCCCTTCCCTTCAAAAGGAGTTCGCGTAATTTCAAGTATAAGTTGTGCAATGCGCTGTTGGAGTTTCCTGTCATGGATTCCCCATTCAGTAAAATCCTTGAACGCGCTGTTTTCAAAGAAAATATTCCTCACGCTACTTTCTCAATATCACTCAGCGGTACATGAATAAGGTTTTTCCCGAGTTCAACATTCTCAATCGCGTTCAGCAAGCGTCGTTTGTTTTCTGAAAAACGGAATAAATACTCTGTCTCGTCAATCTCATTCACGGTAATTTCGATTTCCTTATCCCGAAACATGTCTTGAATCTTCTCAAGAAGTTCGGAATTAAGTTGACCCGCATTCATACGAAGTGTCATTTCCATAGATACCTTATTTATAGTTCCTGATAATATACTGAGATTTTCAAATCTAACCTGACCGAAAGATTCAGTTCATTGGTTGGTTTGAGAGTTGATTTTTTATCATCGCACACAGAAGCGGAATCATGATTTCATGATGTCCCGTAAAAGCATAAGATTTGCCATGGCCTTTTGTCGGGCGGAACAATACATTCATGCGCGGGCGGTAATGTTGAAGCATGTCAAAGTTTGCCGTCGTAAACCCCTTCGCTTTGTAACCGAGATTCCGTGCAACAGTGATTGCTTTCAAAAATACTTCCGGCAAAATGACAGCCGAGCCGATGTTCAAGACAACTCCGCCGCCTTGCAAATCTTTCACAACATTGCAAAGAACTTTGAAATCCCGAAATGACATTTCACCTGTTGCCGCTCCGTTCATCGTCGGTTGCTGATGAATAATGTCTGTTCCGATTGCCGCGTGAACAGTCACAGGGATTTGAAGTCGGTAACAGGAAGCGAGAATGCTGAGTTTCGAGTTTCGAGATTTGAGCAATTTCTTTCCTAATGCTTCTCCATATCCGATTGTACTTTTCCTCGAAGCATTTGTGAGAACGCCGTTAATGAACTCACCTGTTTCCTTCGACATACCGAATGTTCCGTCAACAATAGTTTCCTCGACATCTTCCGAAGTCGTTCCCCACATCGCCGTTTCGACATCATGGATTGCCGCCGCGCTGTTCATCGCAACGGCGGAAATGATTTTCCGTTCGAGCAAATCTATCAACAACGGATTCAATCCGACTTTAATCACGTGTGCTCCGAGCATGACAACAACCGGTTTCTTTCGCTTCACCGATTTTTCAACATCATCTACAAACTTTCTCAAATCTTCTGCAACGAGAATGTGCGGCAACGACCGAACAAAATCATCAAACGATTGTTGCTTCGGGTCGAACACGTGAGCAAACTGGTTTGCCTTGACTTTACTCTTCCTGCTTTTGATTGAAATTGTCTTGACTTTCTTCAAATCAATTTGTTGATATGCCATTCGTATGTTCCTCAATCATCAATCTTTGATGGAATCGGACCGTTGATGCCGCTGTACTCAATCAACTCGGCATCAATCGAACCGATGATTACTTTCGTACTGACCTGAACCGGAATTCTTCGTTCATCATCAGTCAGCCACACGTTCACCTTTCCTTCGCTTTTGAACAGTCCGCCTTCACGCGCCAACGGTTCAACCACGATGCAATTAAATGTTCCCGCCTCAACTTCAATTTCCTGTTTCCCTTTATACTTCACATCGAGTTCGTAGGTAGAATCTTTATAAAAATTTTGCAGGCGAAGTTTTTCTCCCGGCTTGTAGTTTGAAAAGTCAACGACACGAGCAAAGAAAAACGCAGAGAGCATATCATGAACATACGGCGGAATCGGGTGGCTTCCTTCCGTTGTGTGTGCGAAGTGATGAACTTGGTCAAAGTCTGCAATGAAATCTCTCGTGTACCCGCCTTCGCGAATGTGCTGTTCAAATCTCCAAGGGAACAATCCCTCCGCATCAATGATTGTAGAGTAACGGTCACGCACTTTGTAAATCCAATCAAAGAACGGCTTTGAGTCAACCTCAAAATCCACCTTGAAACACTTACGTCCGTTGTGCATGACATCCGATATTTTGATGACAGCTTCACCCGCTGTGACAAATCCATAGTTCACATCAAATTTCAGAATTTCACCTGCGGCGAACGCCTTGTTCGGTATCTTCCGAAGCGTGTCCGATGAAATAGCGTTGAGTGAATCCTTCTGCTCTTGTGCAAATGATTGCAAAACAAACAGAAATATCAAACACAACAAAAGAACTTTTAATTTTTCACTTTTCATTTTTAACTTTTCCCTAAAACTCTTTTTACTTTCTGATACACATCTTCAACTGAAATCGTCTCCATACACTCACACGTTGTTGCTTGAAGACATTTTTTACAATCTGCCGGTTTTCCATCCGGAGAAAAAATTGTTTTTGCATTCGTGTATGGACTCCATCGCGCAGCGCTGAGTGCCGTTATTTGTGGATACAATCCAATCACATACGTTCCGACTGCCGCCGCAATATGAATCGGTCCCGTTGAGTTGGCGACAAACAACGTCGCACGTTTTGCTATCGCGGCAAAATCACGCAACGATTCAAAATTGATGAGCGGAACTGCATTCGTACCGGCTAAATTCATCACTGTATTCACAAGTTGCTCTTCATTTTTCTTTCCTGTAATAACCACACGAACATTCGGAATGTTTCCGAGTCGCTGAGCCAACTCGCCAAACTTTTTCGCGCTCCAATCCCGCGCAGAACCGCCGCTTCCCGGATGAAGCACAACGACTCTCTCTTCGGGTTGAATTCCAAGTCGCTCAAGAATGTTGTTGACTCGATTCGTTGATTCAGGATGTACGATTAATGATGGTTGAATATGTAAGCCATCAACTGAACAACCGACAACCGACAACAACTGTAAATTGTATTCAAGTTCATGCCGTTGTGCTGTTTTCCGATGCTCATACATTTTCTTATTGAACAGAAACGAATACCACCGGTAACCCGTTCCGACGCGAACGGGAATTGCGGCAAACCAAGTTGCCCATGCAAGTCGTGGTCGCGGTTGCGTGTGAATCACCACATCGAATTTCTGTGAGCGCAACGAACTAACCAACTGAGCAAAGGGAGTCAGCACACCGTCATCTTCGTCATAGTACAGGATTTGGTCAACGAACTCATTATCCTCGACAAGTTCCTTCGTGTATGTTCGGATGAGCATTGCCACATGCGCGTTCGGAAATTGCTGTTTGATGACTTGCGCCATCGGAAGCGTGAGAAGAACATCTCCAATGCGGTCAGTTCGGATGATGAGAAATCGTTGTTCGTGTTGTTTCAAATGAGAGTTTCAAAAACCGGCTTAATATACGGTGAAGGGGAGTGATTTGCAATGAGTTACTCACTATTCAAACGCCTTTCTCTCCACCAATCCGTTCGATTCCAAGTTCCGCTTCGCCTCAATCAATTCCTTATTTCGTTCGAGGTACGGAACAACATCGTCACCTCGTTGCGCTACTTGTCTGAGTTCCTGTTGATTCTGTTCGATGAGTTTTTCAATCTGTTGTTTTTTCATTTGGATGATTGCATCAACAGCGATTTTCATCGGCTCGCCTTGCTCTAAGTTTGCGCCCGATTCTTCCCATCGCTTGCTGATGTGGTATTTTGAAAAGACAATCGTTGTCACAAACTGTTTGAGTTGTTCATCTTCCAATTCATTAATGAACGATGACGGCTCGATAGTGCGACCTTCTTCCATAACGGAAAGAAGATGTTGTGCAATCGCCCGTGTCTTCGGATGTAAAAATTCGTCGAGAGTAAGATGTTCAAACACAAATCGGGTAACTGTTTCGCCCCCCTCCAACATTGCTCGTGTTAACTCTTTCTCATTGTTCGGGATGATTAATTCTTGAGACTTGACAGAATTCGGTTGAATCGCAGGTTGGGAGAATGTTGTTGTGGTCTTATCATATTCTGCAACAACTCGCGAACGCTTCTGTTCTTCTACAAGAGATTTCTCCAACTCACGATACAACGTCGTCTCGTACAGACGATATTTTTCTGCAAGATTTTTAATGAAGAAATCACGCTTCAGTTCGTCTTTGATTTTTGCAATTGATTGTACAATCGTACGGACTGCCTGCGTTTGTCCTTCCGGCGAATCAAACAATCCCTTCCGCTCGAACGATTGCGCCATGAAATCAATGAACGAAACCGATTCATCGAGCAATTCCTGAAATGCTTCGCCACCTTGTTTCTTCACAAAACTGTCCGGGTCATCTCCTTCGGGAAGCGATGCAACGCGAACATCCATTCCACGTTCGAGAATAATATCAACACCGCGCAGTGCGGCATTCGAGCCGGCAGAATCGGCGTCATACACAATCGTTACTTTCTTCGCGTAGCGACTGAGCAAATGAATTTGTTCCGGCGTCAGCGCTGTTCCGCTTGATGCGACAACATTTTTTACGCCGGCTTGAAACGATGTAATCAGGTCAGCGTAGCCCTCAACCAAGATTGCATTGTCATGTTCACGTAACGCATCCTTCGCTTGAAAAAGTCCATAGAGAACTCTGCTTTTGTTGTAAATTTGTGTCTCAGGCGAGTTGATATATTTTCCTGCAATCGCATCATCCTCATACATCTTTCTCGCGCCGAAACCAATCACACGTCCTGTCGGAGAAAAAATCGGGAACATCGCACGCCCGCGATAATAATCATAGAACGAACCATCGTCCCGCTTTCGCACAAGTCCGGCTTGATGCAACATATCAGTTGAGATGTTTTCCTTCTCAGCAAACTTGATAAGACTGTCCCACGTATTCATCGAATAACCAAGTCCGAACTGACGAATCGTTTCATCCCGAAATCCCCGGTGACGGAAATATTCAAGAGCGAATTTCCCTTCCACCGTTTCGGTTAAGTTTTGATAGAAAAATCTCGCCGACTTCTGACAAACGAGGTAGAGTTCCTCGAATTGATTTGCTTGCGCTTCCTGTTCTGATTCATACACGGGAAGAGCGATGCCCGCTTTCTCCGCCAACGCACGCACCGCTTCCTGAAACGACACCTTTTCGTATTCCATCATGAAGGAAAATGCGTTGCCTCCTTTTCCACATCCGAAACAGTAAAACATCTGCTTCTCTGATGAAACCGAAAACGACGGAGTCTTCTCGACATGGAATGGGCACAACCCGGTGTAATTCTTCCCGCGCCGCTTCAATTGCACATGCGCACCGATGAGTTCAATAATATCGGTTGCAATACGGATTTCTTCTATTTTGTCGGGAGCAAATCTCAACTTAGTGAGTAGTTAATTGGTGATTGGTTAATTTGTTGGTATGAAAATGTAAGAAAGAAGAGGAAGGGAAACAAACTCGAAATAGTGTACGAGTTTCCCCTAAACACCAACACAGGAGGGTTTTAATAAGTCTTAATCGTAGCGTCCGATTCGCAATCGAACATTTGAGGCAATCCGTTACAATCGTATTGAAAGTTTTTACCCAGACGGACGCACGCAATCTAAAATTATTTTACTCAGCTGCAGGTAGTAAATTGCGGATGATGACATACAACGTAACTGGAACTCTCACCAAGTCTGAGAGCTTGGAAACAAGACAATCATATGTCTTAGACAACATGGACATGGGCATCCGTTGATGCTTCTTCTTCGATTGGGAAGATTACGCTTCTCCAAAATTCAGAAGGCAATGGAGACTCATTCCAAAGGCATCCAAGAATAAGAACAGATTTTGGAATATGTGCTGCGACCGTAAAAGGATATTTGGTCCGGGTAGAAGTTACAAACCGGCTGAATTTATCAGCCAACGATTCTGTGCTTTGATCGTCAGCAAGCTCCATTAGGTTTACCGCAACTCCATTTCGTGATTTCTTTTTGAAGAGCTCCTTCATCCATTTGTCATCCGGTGACCACCACAATAGATCCAGTTGTCGTATGTCTGACCCGTCCGGCTTGAACATATACTGTTCGCCACTAGGCGAAATACCAAGTGTAAGGCGAGTATAGACCTTCTCTAAGAGCTGATCACGAGTTTCAGGTTCAAACGAGAAAGATAACTCTGCAAGCATGAGAATGAGATAGGAGCTTTCAGCACAATAGCCGTAGGGACGCTTACCAAGTGCTACATATTCGGCCACAACATCAATTTGGTTCCAACCATCCGGAAATGGAATTGGGAGGCTACCAGTCCTTCGGAGAAGCAGCCTGGTGGCTATGGAATGCAACAAGGCAAACATCTCGTCCCGAGCACCGGTTTGCCAGAATAGGAGCCAAGCCAAGAAGATCTGAATATGATGGAGATCGATAAGTGGACGGTAGCAGGCCGGATTGTTGTTAATAAGACGGGTGAGCGTCTTGCCCAGTTTTTGTATTGTATCGGTTGCGAACTTTTTACCTGCCGGACTTGCTGTGTCAATACAATCCTGTAAAGCCAAGCTCAGAATTCCGATACGCGCAATCAACCAATATGCACGATTGGCATCATTTATTGTGTTGATATAGCTGAAGGCTCTTCTAGGTTTAGAGAGTGAATGTTCGACGCCGAGTGAATTATCTGCCTCTCCAATGTAGAAAAGCAACTCTTGGAGATATAGGTGTGATAAAAGCCCAAAGATTATCTGTTTACCTTCGGCATCAGAATCTTCAAAATATCCCCAGCTTTTAACTACAGCCCACTCAATAAGTTCGATCCATCCGCACAGTTGATTGAATGTCGAAGTCTCAAGATATGATTTCAACACAATCAGGCTAATCGGTATAGTCTGAAGTGTGCCTACTTTTCCAGACCTTGAGAGAACTTCATCCAGGTATGAATCCCACGCCGGGGCAACCATGTTCTTCCATTCACTTGTCCCATACTCGACACGCGCCACTAAATGGCTTAAGTGAACAAGCGTTCCCGATAAGTGCTGCGGAAGAATAGTCGGATCTAGCGCCGTAGTCGCTATCTCGTCGACAATCTTGCTCAGATTCCACCTGACAAAACTAAGTGGAATTTCCCCGGCGACAGGATGATGAATTGAAGGGTTAGAGCCTTTCGCTAAATTCTCGAATAACTGCACTCCCTCAACTTTTTCATCTTTGTTGTATGCAAGAATGATTTCAACCGAATTGACTTTACTCAATTCAGATCTGGACAAATCGGGATATTTTGCTTTTTCAAGGTCATCACCAAACGAATGCTTCGTCCATGTTTGGTTTGTTAGTTCCTCATCTTTAAGCACAAATATCGTTAATGTGAGTTCGTCCGCCGTCAGAAAAGCCACGTCAATCCCGAACTCAGTTCCAGCCGTAGATTGTGCAATCTCTGCACCCGATTGGCGTCTGAATGGCAGCCTAATTGGTATCAGGCCGTTCAGCAAACCATAGTTATATATCAGCCAATCTAGGCCAAACTTGTTCCCACCCTTTTCACCACGGGTTCGCTCCTTGAGTGACCCGACATAATCAGTCAAAAATGATTTGAAATGGTCCGGAATCACTGTTTTGATCCCTCTCGCTCAATCGCATGAATACGTCCGCCGGCATCCATCCGTTGGAGCATCATTCCTTCAGGGTCAATCTCTTCCATACGAGGAAACTCTACAGAATGTGATATCGGTTGGGGTGTAGATTCAGCGCCAAGTTGCCCTTGAGAAATTGTAGCCCAACTCTCCCCGTAGATAATTGCCACTTTATGCGCAAGCGCAACAAACACCGATCGCTTATCTACTTCTTCGCTTATCTTTCTTGACTGCTCTCTCGCACCTCGCTTTGATATCTCATCCAAGCTGGGAAAGGTCTGGGGAATAAACTTCAGCTCATTCTTTCTTAGGTTCTCGAAGTAATGGTCCGCCATCTTAATGACTTCAGCCAAGATAGGACTTGGAGATCCAATAGCTTTCCATGTTTCTAAACAAGCCCCTGGATAGTTGCCGGCTTGAAAGAATAGATAGTGGAAGAATTCGCTCTTGATCGCTTCCGGCGCTTTTTCGAAAAGCGGAAGGACAGAAATCAATAGTTGAGAAGTTGCTTCTCCCAAAAGTGTGTGATTCTTTATCTCAAGCAATAAGATCGCAAGTGCCGTTTCGTCCGGTTGAAAAGTGGATAGATCCAACTCCCAACCAAGGCTCGTTCTGGTCTCAAGCATGGCAAGAGCAAGAAAACGCTCTCTAGAGTTTGTGGAAACCAATCTCCTGCCTAGTAATTGTGACAATTCTGGCCCGCCTAATTTGCTCGCGTGATATTCAAAGGAATTATTTGAAAGAATCCGCCTGGTCAAATCGCGATCAAGGCAAGCCACAACATCGAGAATCCTGTCTAGATAAGAAGCGCTTCTGAATAGAATGTCGCCCAAGAGAGAGACAAGTCCGTGCTCATTCGCTTGGTCAGGAATGAACATCTCAGAAGCAGATGACAATGAATCCAACACTTCCGCAACGATGGCTTGGTCAGGTAATCTTTTTGCAGAGTGTATCGCACTGGATAGAATGGATAAATACTGCTGAATTCCAGACCGTATGATGTTCGGTGCGATTGATCTTAGGTGATTCAGCAATATTGTTTGAGATGCTGGGTTCCCAACCTGAGTTCTTGAAATGCGGGCTAAGAATTCTAACGAGTCATTTGGATTGCCGGATTGTCCTTGGAGAATCTCATCGATTAGCTCACGAACTGGAATTGCCGATAGATCTCGTGAGAGAGAGGAATACGCAAAAGAGAAGTAATAGCTCTTTCTCAGTGTCAGATTAGGGGATGACTTGAAGGATCTTTCAAGCGATGAGATCGATTCCCTTGTTTCTGACGAAACAGAAGACGAGTTTCGTAAACTCCCTAATAGTATGGATAAGAGGTGCACATCTATATCTGATGAAGCTGTACGTGAAATGTTCTCAACGATCTTCAACGAAAGATCACTTCTTTCTCTGCATAATAATTCGAGGACTTTGTAGAATTCTCCGCCTGCCATGTCCCCCTTGATCTTGTTGCTCATTTCAATAAAGAAGTGAGCCAAGTATTCGGGCTCGAATCGCACAGAAAGTAGAATTGTGCTAAGAATCGGAACAAGGGGCCAGAAGGAGTGATTATCTGTTCGGGCAAAGTGATCTAGCAGAGTCTGCTTTTGCTCATCATCTATTTTTGAAAACGTCGCTAACCAAATATTGCCGACTGCCTGAATTGCGTCATCATTGTGATTACATGATAAATAGAAATCGAAAAGTCGTGAATAGTAATCGCCAACGATGCGGCCAGTCTGATCGAGTAAAACATCTGCAAATGCGTCCATATCGGCATCCGAAAGTCTTGATGTCAGACTGATATCTAGCTTCTTGGCCAACCTCGCTTTGTGAGAATCGCATTTCAGCAAAGCGATCAAACTATCGAGCGTAGCACTATCCATTATTATCACTCACTTTTCGATGTGATGTCGGGAGTTTCCTCCCGACAAGAAAGTCGTCAGGTTGAAAAACCTGACGGCATAGAAATTATGTTTCAAACACTTCCTTCAAATCAACAACTAATTCTTTAAGTAATTTCGACGTTAATTGTTCATCTGATTTGAATACATTCATCATGATGAAAATCTTGTTTTCAAGATTGAACACTTCAATCGCTTGTTCATCCGGGTCAACAATCCAGTATTCCTTTACTCCATATTTTTCGTAGAGAGCTTTCTTTGTTGTTCTGTCTGTAAGAGTTGAGGATGGTGAGAGAATTTCTATGACGAGATCCGGAGCGGCAATGATATTTTTCTTTGTAATAATTTCTTTTCGCTCGCGAGCTACAACAAGCAAATCCGGTTGAACAATGTCGGTCATTGAAAAGACAACATCAGTCGGTGCAGCATATAAAATTCCCCATCGAGTTTTTCTCAAAAAGGAAACTAAAATGAATTCAAGGTTTCTTAATACATCTTGATGGTCGGTAAATGGTGCTGGCGCCATAGTAAGTTCTCCATCAATGACTTCATAACGTCTCCCATCATTGGGAAGTGTTAAGTAATCATCATACGTGCAAAAGATTGAGTGTGAGTGTTTCATTTTATCAAATTAACTTGACAAAAGATAGAAAAATTCCTGAGGAATGTCAAAAAAGTAGGGCGACTCGCCGAGTCGCCCTACATTATATTTACGCCATCACTTCCACCGTCTCATGTTCCGGCTCGTGCTTGCCGTTTCCATTTCTTCGCTTGCGGAGAAATGGTTTTTCAACAGGTGGATTGTGGTTAACAGGATTTTCTTCAACATCGGGATAAGTGAAAATCTCGTACTTGTAGTTTCGGAGAATAATATTCTTTCCTGCGCGACCAATGACGTACTGCGGAAGAATAGGAATCTTTCCGCCGCCGCCGGGCGCATCAATCACATACGCGGGAATTGCCAAGCCGGAAGTATGCCCTCGAAGTTTGTCCATAATCTCCAACCCTTTGCTGACAGGTGTGCGGAAATAATCCGTTCCCTTCGTAATGTCGGCTTGATAGAGATAGTACGGACGCACACGCATCGTCAAGAGTTTTCTGAACAACTCTTTCATTACTTCAGCGTCATCGTTCACACCGCGCATCAACACTGCCTGATTGCCAATAGGAACTCCGGCATCGGCAAGCATTTCACATGCACGCTTTGCTTCGGGAGTACATTCCCACGGATGATTAAAATGTGTGTTCACATACACCGGATGATACTTCTTGATAATCTTGCAAAGTTTCGGAGTGATGCGCTGAGGAAGCACACACGGAATCTTCGTTCCAAGACGAATCATCTCAACATGAGGAATCTGCCGCAAACCTTTCAGGATTTTTTCCACCATCACATCGGTGAGCGTGAGCGGGTCGCCGCCGGAAAGAATGACATCGCGGATTTCAGGATGCTTCGCGATGTAATCAATTCCGTCCTGAATGTACTTCATGTTTATCTTCGTTGAGTCGCCGACCTTCCGCTTGCGCGTGCAGAATCGGCAGTACATCGAACATTGACTTGTCGTCAGAAACAATACGCGGTCGGGATACCGGTGCACAATGCTCGGCACGGGACTGTGTGAATCTTCTGCTAACGGGTCTTCCGGTAAACCGTCATCCATCAACTCCTTTGCATCGGGAATGCACTGAAGCCAGATGGGGTCTCCGGGGTGGCGAATCAAACTGAGATAATATGGATTGATTCGAATGTGGAAAAATTTATTCAGCCGGTCGGCGAGGTCTTTATCAAACCCGAACCGTTCGACTAAATCTTTTCCTGTGTCAACGCTTTGACGAAGTAACTCTTGCCAGAGTTCCATATAGTTGTTTTTCTCTATTGTTGAACATATTTTCCGAAGATGACAAGACTGTCACCCGGTTTGTAGTAGTCTTTAATATTTGCAACTTCTTGGTAGCCCTGCAGATGATAGAACCGTCGTGTGGTTTCGTAATTCGGTTTCGATGATGTCTCAGCAACAATCAATCGCCCACCGAGTGACTTGACCAATTCTTCACAATGACGGTTGAGCAAACTACCTACACCTTGTTTATGCCAATCAGGATTTACTGCAATCCAATACAAATCGAATGTTCCCTGCGTGAGTGGAGTCGGACCGACACAGTAGTAACCGAGTACTTGTCCTTCTTCGCTGACTGCGGTGTACACATCATAATCTTGTTGATTCGGTTTTTGTAAGAAATCGTCCATCAACTCAATTGCGATTGTAATTTCTTCATCACTGAAAACATTTGTCGCTCTCAGAATTTTGATGATTGCAGGTTTATCTTCTGATTGAAATTTTCTAACTGAAACTTGTTCACTGAACATTATGCGGCTCGTTCCAATGCGAACTCAACGATTTTCCCGATTGCTTCTTCAAACTCCAATCCATACACTCTCGCCGAACGCATGAACCCGGCATCTTCTGAAATGTCGGGGTTCGGGTTCACTTCGAGAATGAACGGCTGATGGTCTTTCGACAAGCGGAAATCCACGCGCGCATAATCGCGGCAACCAATCAAATGGTACGCATCTACGGCAAGCGCTTTGATTCGCTCTTCCAACTCTGGCGGAAGAAGAGCGGGGCAAACGCCTTTCGTACATTCGTACTCGTCGGTGCCTTTCACCCACTTTGCATTGTAGGTGATAATACGCGGCAGATGTGCCGGTAACGTTGTCATATCTACTTCGGAGATTGGCATTGCAATCGGTTTTCGGTTTCCGATGATTGCAACATTCAACTCTCGTCCGTCAATATATTCTTCCACCACTGCTGGTTGGTCGAATTGTTCAACGACATGCCGAACTTGTTTTTTCAGATCATTTATTGAATAAACTACAGAAGACGCGCTGATTCCGATACTTGCATCTTCTCGGGAAGGCTTGACAATAAGCGGAAATTGAAGGCTTTCGTCAAGTTCGAAATTTAAAGGTGTTTTGACTACTTGATACCGAGGGGTCGGTAGTCCATTAAAGGCAAGAATTTCTTTGACTCGATATTTATGGAGCGCCGTTCCGAGAACTAACGGTCCCGCTCCGGTGTAACGCACGCCCATCAGTTCATAAATGCCGGCAACGTGCATTTCATGGATGGCTTTGTTCAACAAACTTTCGCACATGTTGAATAACAAATCGGGCTTTTCATCTTTCAAAAAATTAACAAGCCGGACAATATCTCCATCAACATTAAAGACTCGTGTTTGATACCCTAACTCATCCAATACTTTTGCAATCTGTTCTTTCTGTTCAAGCACACCCACATCGGAAAGGTCAAGAAGTGAGTCACCGTTTACAATAGGAACCACTGCTTCTTGTCTTAGCACACCTGAAGCAGAAACAACATTGTGCTGTTCTAACCGGACAGGGGTTGTCGGTTCGTTATAAACTATGGCGATGGAAACTTTTTTCTGCATACGTTTTGTGGATTAAGATAAGCCGTATCGTTTGGCGGCAAGCCACATTGTGGTTTGAATGAGTTGATTGTAATTCATCCCTGCGGCTCGTGCGGCTTTCGGGAAACAGGAATTGTCTTTAGGGTTCGGTAAGATGCCGGGCAGAGGGTTAAGTTCTATAATGTGAGGTATGCCTTGTGCATCTAATCGAACATCAATCCGACACCAATCTCTGCATCGAAGAGTTTTATACGCTTTGATACAAAGTTGTTCGATTTCATTTTTCAACGATGACGGAATCTTCGCCGGGCATTCAAAAATATCAAGCGGTGATTCCGGTCTGTCAAAAATCCATTTCGCTTCGTACGAATAAATCGGGTTCACACCTTCCGGTAGTGAATCGAATTTGATTTCAACAATCGGCAGGCATGTTACTTCGTCATCGTTCCCCATCACTGCAACCGTGAACTCTCTTCCTGAAAGAAATTCTTCAATGAGCGCAGGTTGATGGTACACGGAAATGACTGTTTCAACTTCTTTGATTAAATCCGCTTGACTTTTTGCCAACGAAGAATCATAAATTCCTTTGCTTGAACCTTCATGAAGCGGCTTCACCATGCAAGGCGTTGAAATGGAACACGAAGTAAGTTCGCTGAGCGAATGAATAACCTCAAATTGTGCCGTGCTGATATGATAGTAAGACAGAATTTCTTTTGCGCGTGATTTATCGAGACAAATTGCAAGCGTGAGCGGGTCAGAACCGGAATATGGAATTCCGAGATACTCAAGCATCGCGGGAATTTGTGCTTCACGCGATACACCGTTCATTCCTTCCGAAATATTGAAAACAATTTCCGGTCTGGTTGTAAGAAATTTTTGATAAGCATGTTCGTCCGCTTCAATAAGCGTGACATCATGATGTTCGGCAAGAGCAAGTTCGACTGCGTGAATTGTTTCCCACGAATCCCACTCAGCATATTTATCATTCGCGCGCTGAGGAGACACAACAACTGTTTCAGTGTCGTTAGTTGATGAGTTGAAACTGAGTGAATCGGGTTCGTTGGAGACAACGGTGGCGGGAGAAACTTCCTTTTTCTGATTATACACAAGCGCGACTCGTAGAGACTTTACTCGTGGAGGAAGTGTTAGCAAAGAACTAATACAATCCTCGCGAATAGTTCGACATAAAGTTGCTTTGAGTTGTGTTGAAGATATGTTGTATCATATTGCACAGCCGTAATATAATCTTTTTTTAGAATTAGTCAAGAAAAAACGCGCGTTTTTGAAAAATATTTTTTTCACCTCGACTACTCTCCAACGGAAAAAATTTCTCTTTCTCTCCACTTGTCATCAACTTACACTTGTCATCAGTCATTTGTCAGTAGTCATTGGTCATTAGGGTGATGACGTAACCAACAACAAGTAAACTGTAACTTGAAACTTACAACCGAAACCAAAAACTAAAAACAAAAAACTATCTTCACCCGGTTTGAAGAAACGCGAGCGAATCCTTAAACCTCTCTTGGTAATGTACGCGCAATCTCTGATGTTCGGGCGCGCGAAGATGCGGGTCGAGGTCAATCAACTTGAATGCTTCATGCCGAGCGAGCGCGAGTAAGTCTGCATCGGTAACAAGATTGGCGAGTTGAAGTTCCGGCATCCCGCTTTGTCGTGTTCCGAAAAAATCACCCGGACCACGCAATTCCAAGTCAATTTCAGCAATTTTGAAGCCATCTGATGAATCTAACATTGCCTTTAATCGTTTCTCGACCACTCGTTTCTCGTCATCCTCTTCTCCGAGAATTGATTGTTGCTTTTTCTCCGTTCTCACTTTCGCCAACCAATCCGGTGCAATGAGAACACAGTATGATTGATCAGAACCACGCCCGACTCGTCCCCGCAGTTGATGAAGTTGAGCCAGACCAAATCGCTCGGCATGTTCAATCACCATTACCGTCGCGTTGGCGACATCAATACCGACTTCAATCACGGTCGTTGCGACAAGAATGTCGAGCTCTTTCGATTTGAACGCCGCCATGATGTTGTCTTTTTCATCGGAAGGAAGTTTCCCGTGGATGAGTCCGACCTTTAAATCGGAAAATATTTCTTTCTGAAGCTGTTCATGTGCGACAGTTGCCGCCTTCAAGTCAACTTTCTCCGACTCATCCACCAACGGATAGACGATATACACCTGCCTTCCCTGCTTTACTTGCTCTCGGATAAATTGATACACCGACTTCCGCTCTCCTTCCACCTTCAACACGGTCTTGATTGGTTTGCGGTTCATCGGAAGTTCGTTCAAGGTTGAAACGTCAAGGTCGCCATACAATGTGAGGGCAAGCGTTCGTGGAATCGGAGTGGCAGTCATAACTAACACATCCGGGAATCCGGTCGAGGAATTTCCTGTCCGTTTTTCCTTCAAAGCCAACCGCTGAGCAACACCGAAACGGTGTTGTTCATCAACCACAGCCAAACCGAGGTTGGCAAACTCCACTCCTTCCTGAATGAGCGCATGAGTTCCGACAACTATTTGTGCCGAACCACGTCTTACATCTTCAAGAATATCCTGCCGGAGTTTCTTTCTCTGACCACTGACTAACAACCGAATGTTGACCGGAATATCTTTCAGAAAACTCTGCATCGTCTTGAAATGCTGTTCAGCCAGAATTTCCGTTGGAGCCATAAAAGCAGTTTGATACCCGCTTTCCACTGCAATCAGAATAGAAATCAATGCGACCAATGTTTTTCCACTCCCAACATCTCCCTGCAATAGGCGATTCATCGGGCGGTTGGTTTTCATATCTTCAGCAATTTCTTTGATGACACGAACTTGCGCATTTGTCAGTCGAAACGGAAGTGAATCAACCAAAGCACGGGCATATTTGCTCTGAACATTGAACGGAATTCCGGGCAAATCCACTTTCACGCTTTTTCTTCGGAGAGCCAGAACCAATTGCAACGCGAACAACTCATCAAACTTCAAACGACGGCGAGCATCTTCAAGTGAATCGTATGAATGTGGAAAGTGAATTGAACTTAACGCCTCTTTCAGTGAAAGGAATTTATACGACTCTACGATTGACTTCGGGAGAAATTCCTGAACATACCCTGCAAACTCATCTATCATTGCTTTGAGAATACGGCGGAAACTTCTCGACTCAAGATTGAGATTGCGTAATTCCTCCGTAGAACTGTACTTCGGAACAATTCCGCCGGTGTGAAGAAATCCTTCCAGCGTCATTCCCTCTTCGTCAGACACTTCAAGCTTATCAATGCTCGGATGAATCATCTGTGTACGATTCATGAACGAACCGACTCTGCCGGAAACAGCCAGCGCTTCACCGACCTCAAATGACTTTCTGTAGAATTGGACTCCCCTGAAGAATGTTAAAGCCACTGTTCCGGTTTCATCTCCAAGGACAATGACAAGGCGTTGTTTTGGATGGCGACCGAGCAAATCCACCCGACGTACTTTTCCAATGACCGTAACGTAATCACCCGTATCAACAACACGATGAAGTTTGGCAATTTTTTCTACGCGGCTTAAATCAATGTACGAGCGGGGAAAGTAATAAAGTAAATCGTGAACGGTGCAGATGCCGAGTTCGTTCAGCGCCTCAGCACGTTTCGGTCCAACACCTTTCAGATATTGGATGGGGGTTTCAAGATTATGTTCTGTGAATTTAGATTGAGGCATGAAATGAGAGAAAAATTCTAATTTCTAATTTCGAAATCCTAAGCAAATCATAAATCCTAAATCTTAAATGATTGGGCAGGGTGGTGTTTCAGAACTCGTATTTCGAGTTTGTTTAGAGTTTGGATATTCGAATTTAGAATTTGAAGTTAGGTTTCTTCTTTCGCATCTCGTGTCATCAGTTCGTATGTTGCCCGAACCGGTTCTTTCCCTTCAAACAGGATTTCATAGACAGCGTTCACAATCGGCATTTCGACATTCAGTCCTTTAGCAAGGTTATGAAGCGACTTCGTTGTTGCAACGCCCTCAGCGACCATCTCCATTTCGGCAAGAACTTCATCCAACTTCCTTCCCTTTCCGATTTCTTCGCCGACGTGACGGTTGCGGCTGTGCTTGCTCATGCAGGTAACAATCAAATCACCGATGCCGGAAAGACCGGCAAACGTTTTCTGTTTCGCACCGAGTGCAACTCCGAGCCGGGTTAATTCAACCGTTCCTCGAGTCATAATCATGGCTTTGGTATTGTCACCGAACTTTGCGCCGTCTGCAATCCCTGCCGCGATTGCCATAATGTTTTTGATTGAACCGCCAAGTTCAACTCCTCGTAAATCATCACTTGAATAAACACGGAAGTTGGGAGTCATAAACACTTGCTGAACAAACCTTGCTGTCTCTAAATTCTCCGAGGCGGCAACAACTGCTGTGGGAATTCTCTTTGCTACTTCTTCTGCAAAACTTGGTCCCGAAAGTGTGGCGATGTTTTCTTTTCTTGCAGTCGGTAACACTTCACGCAGAACCTGCGACATTGTTTTGAGCGATTGATTTTCTATTCCCTTCGCCACATTCACAAAAAACGTTTCTCTGAAATCTTTTCCCTTCACCGTTTCGATGACAGAACGAAGGAACTGTGACGGAACGGCAGATACAATGAGTTCTGCATGTTCGAGGGAAAATTCTAAATCGCTTGTGATAGTTATTTCGTTCGGAAGGTGCGCACCGGGAAGTAAGCGGACATTCTCCCGATGTTGCTTAAGCTCTTCTGTGTGCTCAAGTCTATGTCCCCAGAGTACAACTTGGTGAGAATTATAA
The DNA here is from genome assembly GCA_016212665.1 of Ignavibacteriota bacterium. Classification (NCBI taxonomy): domain Bacteria; kingdom Pseudomonadati; phylum Ignavibacteriota; species Ignavibacteriota bacterium. The sequence goes on along the minus strand of JACREZ010000011.1, from coordinate 23,060 downwards.
TGAAGGAGGATTGCCAATGCCGTTCCCCAACTACCGGCGCCCAGAACACTTATGCGCATCGAAAAACTATAAAGATGTGTATGAAAGAAAAATGGGCATCACCGCCCATTCTTCTTTCGTTTCAAAAGTGATGATGATGACAAACGATTCTCCGTCCCTTCAATCAAACGTTTAATGTTCGTCCGATGTGTGTAAACCAACAGCAAGGAAATGCCAATGCTGAAAAAGATGAGGGTGTTGTACCCTTCCAGATAGGCATGAAACACGTTATGTCGAATTGCCATTGTTACCGGGAATGAAAGCGCGGCAATAACCGAACCGAGCGAAACATACCGCCAGATTGCAAACACAATAATAAAGACACCAAGCGTAACAAGAATTTCGATGGTTGCAAGTGCGAGAAGAACTCCGCCTGCGGTTGCAATTCCTTTTCCACCGCGAAAACTTGCAAAGATTGTCCAGATATGACCGAGGATTGCCGCACACCCCGCAATAATTCGGACGACGGTTAGATCTTCAAATGGCGTTACATTGTCGAATGGAATCGGACCAAGCATCAACTTGGTTACAAGCATTGTTGCTACATATCCTTTAAAAATATCAAGGAGAATAACAGTAACACCATACTTCCAGCCAAGCACACGAAAAACATTCGTACCGCCCGCATTGCCGCTTCCGTGATTTCGGACGTCAATGCCGTGCGTCAGCTTGCTGATAATAATGCTTGTCGGTATTGAGCCGACGATATAACTAAGAACGATAACGAGCGATAATTCACCCATAGTTTGAAATTGACCTTGTTATAGAAAAAATTACCTGTAAAGATAGAAGATTATTTGAAAATAATCAAGTTCTTTTGTCATTTTCTTGATTACGGTTAGCTATTTGGTTTAACATTACATTGCATCTCCGCATGACCGTAAACGGTCACGCTAAAAATTACAAGCCAGATAAATCGGGCTTTGTAAACAGTCCTATTTACAGGACTTGAAATTCGTAGCGTTACCATTTATGGTAACTGTACGAAGGTAATTAGTTTAACGCTCCGCAAAAATACTAATCTTTCTCCTAAATCAATAATACGTTCAAGTCTTTCGCACCCCTTCTATCTCCTTCTTCACCCGCGCAATCTCTTCCTTCTGCAAATGAACAAGCTCATGTATCTCTGTCACCCGCAATTCATCCAATTTCACGTGCTGACTCAACCACATCACTTTTACTGGCTTGTATTACTCTCCTTTAACTATAGGAATTTCATTGTCCACCTTTCATCCGATAGAGTGAGTAGTACAAGGGGGTAATCCAAATTTTCCTCTGTAGTTATGAAAGAAACAACTGACGGATAGAGGAGGGTGACTTGCAAAAAAAAAGAGGTCAAGCTTCCCTATGTCACACACAACGGATTTCCTACCGTTGCTTCCTTCCGGACCTGGCGGAGTTTGGAATTGTTATGTTGCACAGGACTTGACCTCGAATAAAAATACAAAGATTTGTTCCCCTAACCAAACGGTTTTACTTCTCCGATTTTGGTTTACTCTTCTGAAGTTTTTCCCACATTAACTTGATTACTTCTTCTAACCCTTCACCACTTACTGAAGAAATGTGGAGAACAGGTATTCCTCGTTTGAATTTCACCTTCAGTATTTTTTTCCGAAACTCATCATCTGCTGAATCCATTTTCGTGATGAGAATGATTTGCGGTTTCTTCACTAACTCTTTGTTAAAAAGTTCTAATTCATTTAACAGAATATTGTATTGTTCTTTTACATCGTCTGAAAAACAATCAATGAGAAACACAAGTACTTTTGTTCGTTCGATATGTCGGAGAAACTGAATTCCCAAGCCCCGCCCGTCGTGTGCGCCTTCAATCAGTCCGGGCATATCGGCAACAACAAAACTTTTATATTCACCAAAGCGAACGATGCCTAAGTTTGGTATAAGTGTAGTGAAGGGATAATCTGCAATTTTCGGTTTCGCAGCAGAGATTCTTGAAATCAGCGTTGATTTTCCGGCATTGGGAAATCCGACCAAGCCAATATCAGCCAACAATTTCAATTCAAGATGAATCGTCCTTTCTTCTCCTTTCGTGCCTTGTTCAGCCTTACGCGGCGCTTGATTCGTTGACGTTGCGAACTCAGCATTTCCTCTTCCGCCGCGTCCGCCTTTTGCAACCACAAATTCATCTTTGTCCTCCACTAAATCGGTCAAGATAGTTTCTGTTTCTTGTTCTTTGATAACCGTTCCACAAGGAACACGAAGAATAATATCCTCGCCGTTTCTTCCTGTTTTATTTGCACCCTGACCGTTGTCCCCGCTTAATGCCAGATAATGTCGTTTATAACGATAGTCCATCAATGTCGTTAGTTGTCTATCTGCTCGAATGACAACGCTCCCCCCTCTTCCTCCTGTACCGCCGTCCGGTCCTCCTTTCGGAACATATTTCTCACGACGGAAACTAATACATCCGTTTCCTCCGTTCCCCGCTTTCACTACAATTGTTGCTTCATCAATAAACATAAAGTCTTTATTTTCTTTCCTGCTTCACTGTTTCTGCGATGGACTGCAATTCAGTAAAGCCGTCGTTCCCCAGCATAAATTCAAGTTCTTCGGCACAAACATCCATTGCCGTGAGATTTCCGTTTTCAACCGTTGAACAACATTGAGTTTGATAAGTAAAATCTGGGTCATCCAGAACCAACTCACCAAATTCAAGCGCAATTGGAAAAGCAAAACAGTAAAATGGTTTGAGAAAGAATTTGCTCATTCCCTCTTCGGTTGCGGCTCGTTGTAACACACAATGACCGTTACTATTAAGAAAGACGCAACCATTTCCTCTCGTTTGAGTGCCGATTGCTTTTCCGGACGGAAAATCGGGGTCTTCAACTTCTTGTTCATCAAACCAGGTGGTGTGGTCATGGTCTTGCGTTGGTTCCATGTACTTTTTAATCAGGTCTTTATGAGCTAATATCTTGTCTCGTTCGGTGAGGTCTGCCCAAACTCCGTCCTTACAGCACTTCCCGTTGCAGTTCATCATCGAGCAACCGCCTTCAAAAGATTGACGAAAGAAATCCTTGCTGACTGTTAATTGAGAAATATGAGAAAGACGATGCTTGTTCAGCGTAAAATTATGATTTGTTGACATTACTTCTTCTGTGTTTCTGAAAAGGTGATATGACGTTCAATGTTCTCGAATGGTTTTCCATCCACGAGAACGAACGGATAAATGAAATAGTTTACCGGTTCTACATCGGGAGATTTATCAAGACGGATGTCGCGACCGATGGAGAATTGTATTCTGTTTTCATCCAATCCTCCGAAGAAAAATTCTTTCTTCTCAGGATTTTTGACGGCCTCGGAAGCATCCACCGGAATCCAGCCGTAACCGTCAGCAAAAAATTCTGCCCAGCAATGATAACCGAGGATTTCTCCATTTACTTTATTTTCGGGAAGCGGAAACCCTATAACAAATCGAGCGGGAATTCCACTTGCCCTGGCAAATCCGATGAAAAGCGAATGGAAGTCGGTGCAGTTTCCTCTTTTAACATCGCAAGCATAAATCGCATCGCCTCGTCCCCAGCCCGTGCCGCTTTTATCATACTTCATGGTTGAAGTAATATAATCATAGATTGCTCGTGCTTTGTCAACATCATTATTACTCTTCCCCACAACGTTCTCTGCTTCTTCAGCAATCTTCCCATCTATCGGAACAAGTCTGTCGGAAGAAAGAAATCGCTTGCGTTCTTCCTGCGTGAGAGAGACAGAGTGAGATTTTTTATCAAGCGACATAAATGAACTCCGACTTGCTTGAAATTTCAATTTCAACGAAACATCATTTGCGACACGCTCTCTCAAATCTATTTTCAGTATTAAGTTACCGTATTCTGACTCCTTCTCAATTACGTATGGATAGGGACAATCAACTTTAAGATTATTAATTGTCTGAAGATTATCAGATTGCGGTATCGGCATCCAGATACTTATTCGTTTGGCATCCTTCGAAATGTTCTTCAGAGTAAACCCGTACGAAAACTCCAGGTTTCTTGAAGGCTCAAGCGTGCGCGATGAGCCGGTTATCTCGAGCGAAAGAACAAGGAAGGTTAGAATTGTAAGGAAAATTTTCATGCTTGTTGCTGTTGAGACGATGAAATTGTGGTAGGGAGAATCATCAAAAGAATATTTCACTCTTTGAATTCTCCCCACTCACCTTTCCATTGCTCGCGAAATTTTACTCCAAAAAAAATGCTTTAACGGTCTGCGAAATATATTACTTCCGAATCCAGGTTCCGTCTTTCTCATACCAATTATAGCGAGGCTTCCCCTCCACCTTATGAAGAATGACTTCACTAACATCCAAACCTCTTTTCCCTTCTTTCATGAAGAAATCAAGGTCATACATTTTTCCATCAATTGATTTGAAATCGCTACACGCGAAGTATTCTTTTTCTCCTACTTTCGAGAGTTTATCTTTATGAACCTTATCAAGAGTAAGAACGAGAGGTGTTTTTGATTCCTTATCGAAGAAAACAAAGTATCCGCCTTTCAAATCTGAGTCTTTCTCAATGTAACTTGTGATGGATTCTGCCAGTAATTCTTTGGTAACTTCAACCGATTTACTTTTATCCTTCGAAGCGTCTTTTGGATGTTCTTTTGGGTGTTCCTTCGGATGTTCTTTGGGATGTTCGGTTGGATGTTCCTGAGCGTTTGTTCTGGTTGACAAAACAAAAAGAACGAGTAACGATGCCGTAAGCACGCATGCCCAGCACGTGAATGAACGTTTCATAATAATTCCTTGATTAAATGATTGATTTGTGATTTGAGGGTGATTAAAATATCAAAAGTTCGAGCAAAAACAAAAGCCGCGTTCGTTTGGATTTCTGAATCCACGCTGTAGTTCCACATTATAGTTCCTTTTGAATTTCCTCTCGAATAAACTATATTTCTCCAACATTTCTATCATTATTAATCAAAAAGGAACAATATGAAATCAGGCATGCCTAACATGCAAAATGTAATGAAGCAAGTTCAACAAATGCAGGAACGAATGGATAAAGTCAATGCAGAACTTGAACTGAAAACCATCACCGCGGAAGCGGGCGGCGGAATGATTAAAGCCACCGCCAACGGCAGACAGCAACTTGTTAAAATTCAAATTGAGAAGGAAGTCATCAATCCTGACGACAGCGAAATGCTGGAAGACCTTATCGTCGCCGCAGTGAACAAAGCGCTTGATGAATCTCAAAAAATGGCATCGGAAGAGATGAACAAAGTCACCAACGGAATGTTGCCAAAAATCCCCGGATTGAATCTCCCCGGCTTTTAATGTACACTGCTGAATCCATCGAGCAACTCGTCGAAGAGTTTTCTTCTCTCCCCGGCATCGGAAGAAAGTCGGCACACCGGCTTGCAATGCACATACTCAAACTTCCGAAACCGGATGTTATAAAAATTGCAGAAGCGTTGGTGAACGTGAAAGAACGAATCAATTACTGCAATATATGCTGGAATTTCACTGAAGAAAATCCCTGCCGAATCTGCTCGAACCATACTCGAAATCGCTCGCTCATTTGCGTCGTCGAAGACCCGAATGATGTCATCGCTATCGAGAAGACACACGAGTACAAAGGAATGTATCATGTTCTCGGCGATGCGCTCTCTCCTCTTGATGGAATCGGACCGGAAGATTTGAAAATCAAGGAACTGCTTCATCGCATCGAAGGCTCAGTGCAGGAAATTATTCTTGCCATGAACGCAAGCATCGAAGGAGAGGCAACAACGATTTATTTGAGCCGGTTGTTGAAGCCATTGGGAGTGAAAGTAACCCGACTTGCACGAGGCATTCCTGTCGGCAGTGACTTGGAATTTACTGATGAAGCAACGCTTGTTCGAGCATTACAAGCACGAACAGAAGTGTAGGTCAATGATAAATGAAAAATTCAAAATGCAAAAGGGAAAACAAACTCACATCGTGATTATCATGTTGTGTTTTTCTTTTTCCACAATGCAATGCGATTTGTTTTCTACACGAGACCCGGAACCGCCCGCACAAAACAACTCAACATTCATTCAACCTGTCAGTGCGGATATTGTGTTGGAAAATTTGAAAAAATCAATCACCGAGAGTAACGCCGATAATTACTTCAGGTGTTTCTCTGATGCGACTACAGGGCGGACGTACTTTTTTCTCCCGTCGGTTGAAATCAGCGCGCAGTATTCAAGCGTCTTCTCATCCTGGGCTCCGGAACAAGAACGAATGTATTTTCAAAACTTAGGTCAACCATCGAACGGAACTCCGTATCTGGCTTTTGCAAATTCAAGTACGCTCGCTGTCAGTTCCGATTCGGTTGTTTATTCAATGGACTACACATTTTTCTATCCGCATCGAAGAAGTGGTGTAACGCAACTCGTTCAAGGAAACATGCAGATGTTCATCGGTGCAAACGCACAACGGCTTTGGTCAATCTATCGTTGGCAGGATAATCGAACTGTTTCCGATTCAACGTGGAGTTATTGGAAAGCCGTGTTCAGCGGAAGTTAAATGACAAGTTCTGTTAAAATGCTTCCGATTGCCTGTATTCTCAGTTTCGTCAGTTTCAGTTGTTTGAATCCGTTCGCCCCGCGCCTCGACACCGAACCGTCATCTCAACTTTGCACAGACCTGACGAACATTGAAAATGTTTTCTGTACATTCCGTCAAGCATACATGTTCAAAGATACGACATTGTACAGTTCAATTCTTGATGATAATTTCGTCTTCACGTACCGCGATTACGACCGTGGCGTAGATGTATCGTGGGGGAGGACGGATGATATGCACACAACGTATGGATTATTTCAAAATGTCCAATCGCTCGAACTGATTTGGAACAACATTATTTCATCAAGCGGAAACGATACCATGCAATCAATTATTCGCGGGTTCAATCTGACGGTGACGTTCAATCCAAGCGAAGTCAATCGTGTTGATGGCTACGCAAATCTCACGCTCGCCCGCGCTCAGGCAACCGACAGTTGGCAAATTGTCCGTTGGAGAGATGAATCGAATTATTAAATGAAAATAAAATCAAACCTCAAACATCAAAACTCAAAACAAGTCTCTGTCGCGTTCCAGGGCGAACACGGCGCGTTCAGCGAACAAGCCGCACTAACCTTTTTCGGGAAGCAGGTTACGTCCGTCCCCTTTCATTCGTTTGATGATGTGTTCAAATCGGTTCAAACGAAAAGGACAACGTACGGCATTATCCCGATTGAAAATTCTCTCGGCGGAAGTATTCTTCAAAATTATGATTTACTCCAACGATACAATCTGAAAATTGTCGGAGAGATAAAAATCCGGGTGGTACATTCTCTCATTGTTCACCGAGGAACAACAGTGAAAGACATTCGGTTTATTTATTCGCACCCGCAAGCGCTTGCTCAGTGCGAATTGTTTTTGAAAAAACTGAAACATGTAGAAGCAGTCGCTGTCTATGATACCGCAGGCGCGGCGAAGTTCATCAAAGAAGAAAATAAACTCAACGCCGCAGCGATTGCAAACGAAGAAGCGGCAGAACTGTATGGTCTTACTGTTTTGAAGCGCGGCATTGAAAGCAATCACCACAACTACACACGCTTCCTCATTCTCAGTCAAAAGTTTGAAGCGGCAACAACACGGGCGAAAACTTCGATTGTCTTTTCGACCAAAGATATTCCCGGCGCGTTATTCAAAGCGTTAAGCGTGTTTGCATTGCGTGACATCAATCTTCATAAAATCGAATCGCGACCCATTATGGGAAAGCCGTGGGAATATCTTTTCTATATTGATTTCGAAGGAAGTATGAACGATACACACTGTAAAAACGCGCTTCGACATATGAGCGAAATTACGCATCACTTAAAAATCCTCGGCTGCTACTCCGAAGGAAAAACGATTAACGGAACAAACGCATGAGTTTTCAATACACAATCAAAGAAGGAATTGCCGGATTCCGTCGTCAGAAGTTGGCGGCGGTCGGCTCGATTCTCACAATCACAATTTCCCTGTTACTGCTCGGCATGTTTTATCTCCTCTCGGTTCAGGCATCGAAGGCAGTCGAGCAAATCCGTCAGCAAGTGGATGTGGAAGTGTTCCTCAATGAATCATTGAAGAAAAATAAAATTGTTGATGTTCAGGCACAGATTCAAGCCGTCGAAGGAATTGCCAGCGCTGAATATTTTTCCAAAGAAGACGCGGCTGAATTTTTCAAGAAAGAATTTGGCGACGACATCGGTAACGTGCTTGATTTTAACCCGTTCCCCCCTTCATTCAAGATTACTCTCAAAGAACAGTTTCGAACTGCCGGACAAGTTGAAGAGATAAAAACAAAACTCCAATCAATCAAAGGGATTGATGACGTCGTGTACCGGAAAGATATGCTTGAATTTTTCGACAACCGTACGAAAGGATTAAACTCGCTCGCGCTTGCTTTCGGAATTTTCCTTGCCTTCTCTGCAGTTGTTCTCGTTTCCAATTCAATCCGGCTTACCATTGTAGCACGGAAGAATGCAATTCAAGTGATGAAACTTGTCGGCGCAACCCGTTGGTTCATTCGCTCTCCATTTTTGATTGAGGGAATGTTGCTTGGATTTTTCGGCGGGCTTGTTGCGGCGGGATTGCTTTTTTATTTCATCACCTCGACAAAAGAACTTCTCTCCTTTGAACTGACTTCACTCGTTCAAGCCTCATTCCGGTTTTACCTGATGGTCATTGTTGCAGGTTCGGGATTAGGTGTTCTCGGAAGTCTTTTTTCAGCACGGAAGTATATTTCCGAATCGGTTGTCTAATCTATTTGATTTCTTTCGGAATTTTCTTACCCTTAGACCAGAAATCAAGTATGTAGAGTTAGTTATGAAGAAAAAGCCCATGTTCTCTCAATTCAAAATAGTCATCGTTGCCGTTGCATTGCATGTACTTCTTGCATCGCTTCTGAACGGTTGCGCTTCGTCCACGACCGGATGGAAAGAAGCACAGGCAATCAATACCTTGGAAGCATACCAAAACTTTTTGGATTCGAATCCCTCGGAAGAACTTGCCGACTCAGCGCGCTGGAAAATTGATACCCTCTCCTTCCTTCGTGCAAAAGAAGAACATACGATTTCTTCCTACGACCGTTACCTCCGGCAATTTCCGCGGGGTGAATTTGCACAAGAAGTAAATGAACGGTTGGAAAAATTATTTTTTCATAAACAGACTGAAGCGGAAAATTCCGTCAACGGGTATGATGATTTTTTGCAGAGATTTCCGAACGGAGTATTCGCAAACGAGGCGCGCTCCCGCCGTGAACATCTCTACTTCAATACACAAATTCGCACCGCGAACACCGTCACCGCGTACGAAAGTTATCTGAAAGATTATCCCGACGGAAAGTATGCCGACTCTGCACGGGCGATGATTGAATTTCTCAGTTTCGAGGAATTGAAAAATGAAGACGTTGATTCTGTTTATCTCAATTATTTGAAGCGCTATCCTGATGGCGCGTTCAAAGCCGATGCGCTCGGTCGCATCGAACTGATTGCGTTCCGGAAAGCGAATAAAGAGCAGACGATTGAAGCGTACGAAGAATACATCCGTCAGTATCCCCAGGGAATGTATGTTGAAGTTGCAAAGCATAACATAGAAGATATTGCCCTCGCGTATCGTCAGGCAAAAATTGTACAGGTAATTGCAACACAGTTGTTTTATCAGAAAAATGCCGATGGTGATTCTTCGGCAATTACCGGCGTCTCGCTTCCTATTGAGTCTCTCACACGTCGCTTGCTTTCAGAACATGCCAATGTCACCGCCGTAGGACCCGATGCGAAATCTTTTTCGGCAACGTTGAATGTAAAAACAGCAGGTGTTGCACTTGGCAGTGCGTATGGAACTGAGTTGATGCACTACACCGGCGCTTCTTTAAGTGGCAAATTATCGTTCGATTTGCCGGGGTATCCTTCGTTCAAACGAGTATTTGCACGCACTATTGAACCGCCTCAATTGTCTTCGCCCGTTCAGAACTCGACGAATGGTACTTCCGCACCGTTTGCAAAGGTATTCAAAGCGAACGGCTCGTACATTCCGAAACTCATCGAACTCATGTACAAGTTGTATGGCGCTTCAGCGTTATCATCCATGCTTCATGATAACGACGAAGATGTTCGCTCCGCCGCGATTGAAGTCTGCGGCGATTTGAAAATACAACCAACATTCAACGGAGTGATGAGTTTGTTGCGAGACAATAATTTTACTGTTCGACAACGCGCCGCGCTTGCGCTTGGCAAATACAAAGATGCAAATGCAGTTGACGCGTTAGTGCGTAGCCTGCAGGAAGTGTTAGATTTCGATTGGATAAAAGAACAATCCGCTCAAGTCCGCCAAAGTGCCGCAATTGCTCTTGGCATGATTGGAAGTTCCGAAGCAGTGAAGCCGCTCATCTCCGCGCTGAAAGACCCAAGCATGGATGTTCGCCGCGAAGCCACTCGCTCGTTGGTTAAAATCACTTCGAATAATTTTGGCGGAGAATATGATGCGTGGATGAAGTGGTATGAGGAACAGAAGAAATAGATATTCGGATTGTACTTTTTCCAAGTCCTGCTTGTTCACCTTCCACCGAATTATCGAATAAAAAAGCCCCGCACTGAAAATTATCAGGCGGGGCCACACTTGAAAAAGAATTCTTTATTTCACCAGCAAGAACTTTTTCGTATCAACGAAACTCCCGCTGATTAAACGATAATAATACACACCGCATGCTAAGTCGGCGCCATTAAAACTTAGTTCATGAAGCCCGGCTGTCTGTTCTTCATTCACAACTTCTGCAACTTCTTTCCCAAGCATGTCATAGACTTTTAATGAAAGATGTTCACGGTGTGCCAAAGGCAGTGTTAAACTTCATACTGCTTATAATTGACACGATGTGGATGTCTCAAATTTTCTTACTTATCTATTCTTCGAACAGTTCCTCAATTTTTGCAGCCAATTGTTTCTGCCCATTGAGGGTTGAAATATCCGCATTAAAACTTCCTTCAATAATTTGAACTCGACTGAGCGAGGAATCAAATTTTGCCTGTGCAAAATAATTTTGGGCAATCACAATGTGTAAATCTTTTTTATTTATCGTGGTATCATGACTAAATGTCCAGTTACCATTTTGATTAAGTACTTCAAGAGCATAATAGTTCGATTGATTATATTGTTTCAGGGCATTCAAATCGAAGGCAAGTCCGGATTGTGCTTCATAATTATTCCCATTTATTGTTAAAGCATTCTGAAATGCCGTAACGGATTGGGCAAGACTATCCATCCTGCTCAATGTCCAACCCGTCCCATTATACGCATCTGAGATAGTTCCGTCCTTTTGAATAGCCTCAACAAATCTTTTTATCGCAATCTGATAATTTTTATTGATATACGCTGTCCATCCTTCTTGAATCAGTTGGGAAGCAGTTTTTTCTGTTGGAGGTGTCGTTCCCTCTTCATTACATGCTATTAAAGCACAACAAATTAATATTATAATAAAATACTCTCGCACCATGATTCTTTACCTTATTTAATAATTGTCATTGAAATTGTTTGTTGATATTCAACAGTAGCAGTTTGGAGATTAACTGCTACCATTTTGCAAAAATATACTCCGCTAGCCATAGAAATACCTCCTTCATTTTTACTATTCCAAACCACATTATAGTTTCCAGACATAAAATCCTCGTCTACTAGTGTGCTCACTAATTGTCCGAGATAATTATATATTTTTATGTTCACATGCGAGGGCTGAACCACATCAAATGAAATTTTGGTAGAAGGATTAAATGGGTTAGGATAATTCTGATACAATTGATAATTCTCTGGCAATATTTGTGCTACATTAATAGCACTTAATCCAAGAAAGAAAGTTCCTGTCTGCTGAGTTTTACCAATGATTTTTTTTGACTTATGGTCTATCCACGACTCGAGTTGTACAAGCTCATTCTCTTTCTTTTGATAGACACAAAGATGGGGAACTTTCTCTTTGGGGATAATAAGTCTTGAATAATCAAATTCTACTGATAAATCTTTTGAAAATTTTCTATCTGGGCTTACGGTAAATAGAGCAGAAACAATTTTCTCTGATTTAATTGGGGTTTCCTTTGAAACAACGACATATATATCTTCAGTAACTGTATTCTCACGGAAAATTACTCTTGCATCGCCATCAACACTAGCAATTTCTGTAATCTCTCCTTTTTTAACTAATCCTACATTGATGGTCTTTGAGGCAGCAGAATCTTGTCCATTGGTTGCCTTAACATAAACGAGCAAAGTTAAGCTACCAGTAGCCTTAAAAACAGAACTACCTTTATAAAGTTGGGGTGAAATTTCAGTCATATCAATTGTATCTCGTTCATTAGCAGAGACTGTCTGTACTAATGGATTTTGAATTAATTCCATGTGAGAACTAATTATTACATCAAAATATTTAGTTAGAACAGGATTTTGTAGTACCGAAATGGTTATCTGAGGTTTTTGTAACGGAACAGATAAAACGAAACTTCGAATTTCAGACCAAAGACTTACGCTCGTTGAATTTTTTGCACGGGTTCTCCAGAAATACCTCGTACTATCAGTAAGTGGCCCGATTTGAAGAGTGGTATCTGTTACTGTTGTATCTACAACTTTATGAAAGAAAAGACGGTCAGTTGAAACCTGACAAATATACTCTGTTGCAAGTGAAGTTGATTCCCAAGATAATGTCGGAGAAGGATTTAAAAATGCAGAATCGTTTTCAGGCGAAATGAGTTCTGGAATGGCTAATCCACTCGTTAAAGCTAACCAATTATTTTTTGCCGCATCGACATTCGCTTTCAAATCACTCAAATTATCACCGCCTAGAAATGCAAATGCTACTTTGTTACTATCTCCTGGAGGAATTGTAAATGGTCCCGCACTAATAACAAATGACCAATCTCCTATCGGAGTACCTTCAGTCAACACAAAACCTTCATTTAAAAACCGATATTTGTTTCCTTCAGTAAAACCATTATAAACATAAATCGGATTATTAACTGCTCTGAAGGAAGAAGCGACAGTTGAAGTCAACAATGAAATGCCAAAATAATTTGAACCTGTTGAATCCCACATGTATCCTAAATTCTTTGTTCCATCATAACGTACTTTATTTTCATTTACATCGCCAATATCCCAATCGGCATAGATGCCTACAAGAGCATTTTTGATAGTATCTGTACGAATATTCTTTATATCGAATTGGATAATGATATAGTCGTTATCAGGAAAAGTTGAGTAAGCATAAGATCTTTGTCTTACTTTTAAACCTATTCTGCTTGTTCCAGCACTTGAATCAGTATAAGCGGCTTGTATTAATTGGTCTGTACCTGGTATTTGAGGTAAACTGAATTTACCATCATATGCTACTTTCCAATCAACTGCACTTGAATTGCTGGGATTTCCGAATGCATTATCAACAACGTGGTTTGAATCGGTTGCAACCATCAGCGAAGCATGGAAGAGTGATGACGGGTCGCCGATTGGATACTGGAAACCATCGCCGTACGAAACACCAGAACCTTGTGCGTAATCAAAATACCCAAGTGAGCCGAAATTTGATACTGAAAATGCAACATTTCCGACTTTATGTGTAATAAAAAGAGGATTCAGAAGCAACTCAATCCACTGAAAATCTGAGTACGTAGTACCATCCTTAAAATCAAACCTCAATTCATGAAGGAGATTTGTTGCAACAGAACTTCCTATTTTTATTGTAAACGGAATAGAAAAGTTATTTACTGTTCCAAGCGTAGTGATACTCCCAAGAGTAAATGAATTGTTAATCACTTGAATTTTATTCGCATCGGTAGACACCAGTGTTACGGATGCGGTTGGAGAAGTTTCACGTAAATAATTTTTAAATGTGCAGAGTAAATTTATAGTTTCACCTGGATCAGGAATTCCATTCCCATTGCCTCCGGATTCATCATCAAGCGCGTAGGAGAGTAATCGAACTGAAGGAAAAACAGGTGAACTATCTTTCACAGCACGGTACGCATTGATTCTTCCTTTCCCGAGCAAGTATCTATAATTAGGAGTGTTTTCTTTCGGGTCTGAAGTAACTCGTACTTGCTCTGCCGCTTGTTCAGAATTCAAATCAGGATATTTGGCTTTTGTTAGTCCAATCAATCCTGCAACGAACGGCGCCGCCATGGAGGTACCGGACATATACGCATACGAACTATCAACATACGTACTGAGAATCATCTCGCTAATTCCCGAACCGCTTCCTCCGGGTGCAGTTACATCTACACTTGTGTGATACGTTGAGTAACCGGCTTTCAGTTCATAGCCGGTCCCTGCATTTACTCTTGCCCCGACGGAAAAAACACCTCGATACGCTGCAGGATACTGCGCTTCTCTTAACCCTGAATTTCCTGCGGCGGCAACGACTACCGTTCCTCGCTCAGTTGCGTAATCAACAACATCTTGCTCGAATTGAGAATACCCTGCGCCGCCCCAACTGCAATTGACAACGTCAGCGTGAACATCTGCCGCGTATTTTATTCCCTGGAATCCAAACACAATAAACGCATTTCCACCCGTACCGCGAGCATCGTTATCCGAAGCTGTTTTGATTGGAAGTACTTTACAACTAAATCCTATTCCTGCAACTCCTGTTGTGTTATTTGTCGAGGCAGATGCAATTCCGGCAACATGTGTTCCATGCCCGATATTCCCGGTTTTTGCATTTGGATTGTTATCTGCAACAGGATTTTGGTACGACGCCCCTCCGAAATCCCAGCCGCGCCAATCATCTACGAATCCGTTCCCATCGTCATCAACTCCGTTTCCGGTTGAAGGGTCGTTCGGATTAGACCAGGCATCTTCTCCGGGATTTAACCAAATATTTCCATACAAATCCGGATGGTCCCACTCCACTCCTGTATCTATTATACCAATCACGACCGAAGCATCACCCTTTGCATGATACCATGCGGAGTCAGCCTTTATTTTTCCCAATCCCCATTGGCTTCCTTTGGTATAAAGCGTGTCATTAGGACGAAAGATGGAATCAGCGCCAACAGGATAAATAAACCATGGTTCCGCATATTCAACTTCAGGAAGTTGTGAGACTTCGCTTGCAAGTTCAAACGCATCCACCGGGGCGGTGAACTTTGCCACAAATACTCCGGTAAGCGGCGATTCTTTCGCTTGGGACAAATTCGTTTCCTCAAACATTTTTTCAACCGAGGTGGTTGAAAATTCTGACAATACTTTATCTACATTTGAAAGCCCGAATATTTTCGCTCCTTTTGAAAGCGTCACGGTGCTTTTCAGTTTGATAATAATTCTATCATGTAAATAATGACTATTCTCCTTCGTCTTGCTGAAAAGCGAAGGTCTTGGATTGGATGATTTACTGACTTGAAAAGAATTCGATGCGAATGCAGAAACCTGAAAAAAACATACAAGTGCAATACTGCAAAGAATATTTTTGAGAGATAACATAATGTACCTGTGTTAGTTATTGTTGATCGAAAATTGCTCTACGTTCTGTACAAACCATTGACGTAGATATATTGTTCCACTTCTGGAGGAACGAGATAACGGATGGAACGTTCTTGCTTCACCAGTCTGCGTATTTCCGTGCTCGAAATTCCTATGTTAGGAACCGTAACAAACCTTGCTTCTTTCATAAACTTCGAGTTCATCAGCGCCGGTTCAAATCCAAAACGATTCATCACGATAAGTTCAACCTGCTCAAGAATTTTTTCGGGGGATTTCCATGATTCAATTTCAAGAAAATTATCCGCGCCGATGATGAGAGAAAAATTCGTGTGTGGATACAATTCTTTTAACTGATTCACTGTATCAATTGTGTAAGAAAAACCCGTCCGGGTAATTTCAATATCTGAAACTTCAAACGACCTGTTCTTGGAAATCGCGAGCGCTGTCATTTCGAGCCGGGCGCGAACCGGGGCAATTTGACTCTCGATTTTATGCGGCGGAATTGCAGCAGGAATAAACAACACGTTATCAAACTGCAACTGGTCTTGAACACTTTCCGTCACGATAAGATGCCCGAGATGTGGCGGGTTAAAGGTGCCACCATAAATTCCGAAACGTTTCAACGGAACTTACGAAGCCTGTATTTTTTATCAATGGAGCGAAACATTGTCCGCGTGTGTTGAGAAAACCCGTTTCCGCCAGCCAACTCTTCCAATTCGACTTTCAAGCGATGAAGCGATGAACCTGTATCAAGCGGATATTTAGGCGGAATAGGAAACACCATTAATTCGCGTTCACAAATCCGTTCAAAAAAACATTGTTCATTGGAAAATACATCCGTATCTCCCATCGCTTCAAACAAATCAGAATGGTCAGATTTCAAAGCAAGAAGGAAACATTTCCCGTTACTATTTTGTCCGACGACGACAGAATCATCGTCATAATGAAGCAGTTCGAATGTATTCCGTAAATCTGCTTTTGTCATAAGCGGATTGGGTTCCAGCAAAAGAACAACTTGTTCATACTTCAATGAAAACAATGTTTCAAATGCATAGTGCACACGTTCATGTAGTGCAGTATTCGGGTGTTCTAAAATTTGAACTTTAGGATTGAGGCGGATGAGAAATTCGTTGGAAAATTCCGGGTCATTTTTTAAGATATAAACATCAATCGAAGGCAAGGTGAGCGCTGTTTCAAGAACATCATCAAACATTGCAGAATAAAGAGCATCAAGGTCTGTCCACGGCAAACCTGCGTATGGTTCATCGGGAGCGCGATGAGCAAGTTCAGGCGCTTTCGAGAATATCACCAATGCTTTTTTATTTCGAACATACATAAAAAAATTTTCTCGTTGTTTTTTCTCTTTGATAATAGAAAGCTTTGAGTTAAAAAACAAGAATTTGTTTCACAGCAAACTTTCGTTCATCGTGCGCATTCACTATCAGAGCAACGCTCGAAAGTTTTTGAAACGAAAACATCCTTTCACAAACCAATACAAGTAGGAAAAAGAAACGAATGGTATGGAAAGCAATATCTGAATCCTGAGTACTAACGGCGTGTCGTTTTGGATGTATCGCAAACTCATTCCACTGATTGAAATAACCATCCCGATGAAGAGAAGAAACGCAAAGTTACCTTCGCTGAAAATCGAAACAAAAAAGAAGAGACAGAAAACGAAAAACGATAACGATAAATAATGAAACGGACGGTGAATCTTTAATGAACCAATTCGTTTCACCTCCAATGTTTCACGAAATAATTTCGGGTGTCGTTTCATTAAGAGAGCATCAAAGAAGAACCGTTTGACGTGACGAAACGGAGATTGCCACGTTGTGAATTGCGGCGGATGGGCTACAACAACATCATCTGCATAGACGAATTTTAAACCTCGCTCAATCAGTCGGAAACCGAAATCAGCATCTTCGCGGAAATAGAGTTTGGTATTTTGGTCAAAGTACTCCGTTGAATAACCGCCTATTTCAAGAAATGCATTTTTTCGAACAAATAAATTGCAAGGAAGAAAACCGAGATGTCCGTGCTGTTCCATAATTCTGAGCGGACGCGTTGAGTTTTGAA
Organism: Ignavibacteriota bacterium; assembly: GCA_016212665.1. Classification (NCBI taxonomy): domain Bacteria; kingdom Pseudomonadati; phylum Ignavibacteriota; species Ignavibacteriota bacterium. Next base: position 5,497 of record JACREZ010000011.1, on the reverse strand, counting down.
TCGTCGTCCGTCCTTCGCATCCGGCAAGCGATTCTTCATGAAAATATGTTGATGCTCGTTCGAGCCAATTGTTTTCTATGACTACATCATCTTCGGTGAACGCAAGAATTTCTCCGCTTGCTTTATGGGCGGCAGTATTTCGTGCCGAGCCGGGACCTAAATTATTCTGCCGTAAATATTGAATGGATAATTTTGATTTGCCCGTGAACTGATGAACCGCCTCTTCCGTCCCATCAGTCGAACCATCATCAACTATTAACACTTCAAATCGTTCTTTAGGAAATGTTTGAGCATCCAATGATTGCAAACATTCAATCAACTTTTCTTTGCGGTTAAATGTAGGGATGATGACTGAGAAGAAAACCGATGAACTCATTTCTTCACTCCCGATAAGTACAGCGCTGTTTTGAAATAGGCAACAGCGCGTTCAACATAATTCGGACGAAATGAAAGTACGACAAATGTACACCCCCGAACGAACGCTCGCGCAAACAGAATCAAACGAAAGACAATCTGTTTTGTCTGTGAATAATGTTTCGAGTGAAACAACAGAAAACTTTTGTGATAGTTCAAAAGTCGAAACTCATTGTAATACTCGCTCCCGCTTCCGCCGTAGTGTAGTAGTTTTGCTTGCGGAACATAGACCGTCTTCCATCCTTCCTGTTTCAAACGGTAGCACAAATCCGTCTCTTCGAAATAGAGAAAGAATCGTTCGTCCATCCCAGCAAGTTTCTGTAATACTTGTTTGGGGAACATCAGGCAAGAACCTTGAAGATAATCCACAATATGTTCTTCATTTGGATTATCAAACAAGCGGCGATGACGACCAAAGATTCGAGTAGATGGAAAAAGTTGCTCGAGGAAAAATATTTCAACAAAACTATTCCACAGAGACGGAAAACTAACTCCGGTTCGTTGTATACTTCCGTCAACGTTCAGAATCTGTGGACCCACGCAACCAACATCAGGATGATGTTTCAGAAACGTCAAACTTTCCTGTAAGAGATTTGATTTGAACTCTGTGTCGGGATTGAGGAGAAGAATATACTTTCCCTCGCTTGCTTCGATGCCTTGATTGTTCGCTGATGCAAATCCGACATTATGTTGGTTTTGGAATATTTTGGCCTGAGGGAATTTACTTTCTATAATTTGAACGGTAGTATCTAATGAACAATTATCAACAATTATTATTTCAAAAGAAGTTTGTTGTGAATGCTCGTGTATTGAATGAATACATTGTTCGATATACGACGCCGAGTTGTACGTGACAATAATTATGGAAACATCCGGCGACATCGTTCAGCGAGTGGTTCCGTCAAAGTAATTGGTTTGGAAGAAATTCTGTTGCAACACTTCAACGAACGCTCCCTGTTTTTGTGTTCTCCTCAAACAAAAAAATAATCCCACCGACATGGAAGGAAATATATTGCTAAGAATTTTTGCTATGGAAACAGGAAACGGATAGAAGTTTGCGCCTTTGGTTTCAAGAACATGAAAAAAGGAATTGGTTGCAGCAAACTGTTCGTAGTTGGAAGCGAACTCAACGACAATTTCCCTTCCCCAATTCAGGTGTTCGCTTTCGCGTTTGAGTTCAGTTATAAATTTTCTCAACATCACTCGCTTGTTGTCTGAGCATGTTGAATACCGGAAACTTTCTTCACTTTCACCTGACGAATTCTTCGTTGGCTCGTTTTCATCACACGGAAATGAAGATTTTTAAATGATATTTCATCATTCTGATTCAACACTTTGCCCGATTGCTTGTATAAAAATCCGTTCAGAGTTTCATATTCGGAATCCTCAGGAATCTCTGCAGAGAATTTATCATTGAAATCCGAGATGGAGATTTTCGCGTCAACTAATGCCGAACCATCCGTCGAGTGCTCTACTTCTTTCAGCACTTCATCGTACTCGTCGTGAATCTCGCCAACGATTTCTTCGAGAATATCTTCCATCGTGATGAGTCCCTGTGTGCCGCCGAATTCATCCACAACAATTGCCATGTGCAGTTTTCGCTGTTGCAGGTCGCGCATCAGTTCACTGATTTTCACCGTTCCGGGAACAACATGGACCGTGTGCATAATATCTTGAAGGATAATCAGGTCACGATGTTCCATCATCGTAATCAAATCTTTCGAGTAGATAATTCCGACAATGTTATCGAGCGAATCTTTAAAAACGGGCATACGTGAATAACCTTCTTCGATAACTTTACGAATCAGTTGTTCGCGCGGCAAATCAATATCGAGCGCAATCATTTCTGTTCGTGGCACCATGATTTCTTTTGCCGTTGTCGTAGTGAATTCAAAAATACTTGAAAGCAGTTCCTGCTCGGTTTTTGTCAGAGCGCCACTCTTTGCTCCCTCCGTAACAATGATTTCTAACTCTTCAGATGTATGTAACAATTCACTTGTTGAAGAAGGTTGAATACCGAATCCGCGCAAAAGAAGGTTTGCAACAGTATTCAAGAGCCAAATGAACGGTTTGAAAATCCGATAAAATAATTGTAGCGGAAATGAAATAATGAGAGTTGTTGATTCAGGATATTGGATTGCTAATGATTTTGGCGCTAATTCCCCCAGAATGATGTGGAGAAACGTAATAATTGAAAAACTTATTCCAAAGGCAATTCCATGCAGAATTTTTTCATCAACGATTCCTATGGACATCAACGGCTTCTGAATCATATCGGCAAGTAAGGGTTCGCCTGCCCAACCAAGTCCTAAACTTGCGAGTGTTATTCCAAGTTGAGTTGCAGAAAGATATGCGTCTAAATTATCAATAATATGCTTTGCTAATTCGGCTTGTTTATGCCCCTTACGAAGTCGTTCGATAATCTGAGATGAACGAACTTTTACAATCGCAAACTCTGCCGCAACAAAGAAAGCGTTCGCCAACACAAGTAATAAAACGAAAACAAAATTTCCAATGAGTTCAGACATATCAATTTTTGTTATGAAAAATATTACTCAAACAGAACGTTGTCATGTTACGGAAGTTTCTTTTTGAATTCCTGATAGGATTTGGAAAAAGTATTGTTTTCCGTCGGCTGAGGATTTCCCATGTTGCGAAGAAGTTCGTTTACATGGTCAACGCGGTCTTGCGGCAGCGGATGCGTTGAGAGTAATCGTTCAAGCGCGCCGCCGCTTCTCCCCTGCTCTTTTTGAATCTTCTCAAAGAAATATGTTACACCTCCGGGATAATATTTTGTCGAAGAAAGATACTTCATCGAAAACTCATCCGATTCGGTTTCATCGGCACGGCTGTTTGCAAGCAACGCGAGTCCGCTAAATAAGTTTGCCCCGATTTCAACTATCTGTGAAGGTTTTTCACCCAATGCGATAGCAAGGATAAATTGAATACCGTACGCCTTCGTCATTCGATTCGTCGCGTGCTTTCGTTCAGCATGTGCGATTTCATGCCCAAGCACTCCGGCGAGCGCGGCTTCGTTATCGAGAAATTTCAACAAGCCGGTATAAACGTAAATGTATCCGCCGGGAGTGCAGAACGCGTTAATCGTTTTGTCATCGTGAATGATTTCGTATTGATACGCATACACACCACGCTTCTTCACTTCCGATGAAGCAAGCACCTGATTTCCGATGTTCATCACGTATTGTTTCACTTCCGGTCGTCCCTGAAGAATCGGATATTCTTTCGGGTTACTTTTAATTTGTTGGTCGAGTTGTTGTCCTAACTTGATTTCATCCGAGTCGGTGTACATGTTCAGTGCAACGCCGCACCCGATGACAAACAATAATGTAAATGTAAAAATGAAATATCGAAGTTGTAAATAACGCTTCATAGATTCCTGTAATTGTTAATAAAATTCATTTGTATTATTTGAAACCGCTCTACGAGTTTTTGCCACCCACACCTGAAGGTGTGGGCTATACAAATTGTAATCAATAAAATACCTGTTCCAAAACCAAACCGTGCGCGGGGGCGGCTGAACGCGGTTCATACTTCAATCGGTTATCGAGCCGCTCTTTGAAAATATCAGGCGAAAGAAATCCCCGACCGACATCAATCATTGTTCCGACGAGAGCGCGAACCATTCCGCGTAAAAATCTGTCTGCCGAGATTGTGTATGTTAATCGCTTCTCGCCTACTTGCCATTCCGACATCGAAACATGACAGACAAAATGCTTCACATCAGAACCGACTTTCGCGAATCCTTCAAAATCGTGTTCACCGAGAATCGTCTGTGCGACTTCTCTCATTCGTTCGATGTCCAACTCGTATCGTACAAACCACGAATACTTTCTTTCCAGCGCGCTTTCATTTTGACGGATGAAATATTTATACACGCGTTGTTTTGCGTTGTACCGTGCGTGAAAATCTTCTTCCACATCAACTGCATCATGAACAACAATATCATCCGACAACGAACTGTTCAATGCCGATTTGATTTGATACAATTCAAGCGAAGTATTTGTTTGAAAATTTGCAACCTGTCCGCGAGCATGAACACCCGCGTCTGTTCTTCCCGCGCCAATGACATTCACCTGTTCCTGAAGAATTGTCTTCAGTGCGTTTTCAATTTCGCCCTGAATACTTTTTCCGTTCAACTGTCTCTGCCATCCGACGTACTGCTCACCGTCGTATTCAATTGTAAGTATGATGTTACGCATTGGTCACTTCGATTCATCAAGAAGATACAACAAATTATCCTCCACCCGATACAACATCGGCGCGACGAGTATTTTCGGGTATCGTAAACGAATTCGTTTCGCTTCACTCAACACAAAATCAATTTCATTTCCGATCTCAAACATGGGCGCGTAATGATAAAAATGTTCTTCCGCTGAGTCGGACTGCCATCCTGCTTTTTCAACTAATCCATCTACAAATTGTTCTTTGCGTGCGATGAGATTTACCATTCCGCACTGCGTGTGACCGATTAAAGCAAGCGCACTTACTCCGCCAACTGCAATTGCAAATGAAACTTTGAATTCACTGTACCGGAGATTTGCGCCGCCTGTGCGAATGATGAATGCGAAATTATCGGGAATATGTAATTGCTTTCTATTATCCATGCACATCCCGACGAGCAGTTCCGCCTTCGAATATTCATCGTGTGCCCGTGCAAGATTATGATACTCGAGCAAACGACCGATAGGAGTTTCCCTATACATCGGGAAAATATCTTCCGATTTTGTAACTGAAACTAAGCGATTCACAATTGTATGCTCACTGTTCTATTTGCGTAGAATACTCCACGCGAATGGGAATGAAAAAATTAAAATTGGTAGGAAGCGGAAAACATAATTCCATTCGGATGGGCAAGTGTTCCGAGCGGACGTGCCTGAAATTTTAGCGAGCCGGTTTGGTCAAGCGCTTCGTTGTGACTGACAGTCGTACGTGCGGCATTGATCGCGCTGACAACATGGTTCACCACAATTGCGGCAATAACAAAATTTGCATTGTTATAGATTTCATCGCTTTGAACACGTAGTTGACGGTATTGCTCGCGTCGTGCGTCTGTATCCCAATT
>JACREZ010000010.1 GCA_016212665.1 Ignavibacteriota bacterium | reverse complement strand
CCGATATTTGGAAAAAACCGACCGATATTTAGAAAAAACCGACCGATATTTGGAAAAAACCGACCTATATTTAGAAAAAACCGACCGATATTTAGAAAAAACCGACCGATATTTAGAAAAAACCGACCGATTTTTTGAAAAAATGAGTAGTGTTTATGAAGCTACAGGCAGGATTCAGCTGTTTCTAAGTATCTTTACAAACTCAAACACGGCGATTCCATAGGCAACTGCGGCGTTCAGAGATTGTTTCATCCCGAACATGGGAATATCTACTGAGAAGTCGCTTTCGGCGATGATTTCTTTTCTCACACCGGTAATTTCATTGCCGACTATCAAACAAAGAGGGAAATGTTCTTTCGTGAGGGAGAAGTAGGGGATGCTTTTATCGGTATGTTCGAGTGTGCAAATGCGGATTCCCTGAGACTTGAGAAGTTGTAGCGGCTCAACCGGGTCTTTGTAATATTCCCAAGGGACAGTATTGGTTGCTCCCAAAGCAGTTTTGTCAATTTCTTTTCGTGGAGGGTAGGGCGTATAGCCCGTTAAGAACAATTTTTCTATTCTTGCTCCGTCAGAAGTACGGAAAACCGAGCCGACATTGTATAAACTTCGAATATTATCGAGCAGTACATAAATAGGAAGCCGTGGCATTGTCTTCAATTGTTCGGGCGAGTAACGATGTTGGGAGATTTCGGAGTGGGTGAGTTTTCGCATAACTATTGTAAAATTCTAAATACGAATATCGAAATTCTAAACAAATCCTAATATCTAATACCGAAAAAGGATAGGTTGAATAATGAATTTAGTTATTCGAATTTGTTTAGATATTAGGATTTAGTATTTCGGATTTATGATTAGCAGTAGCAGATGAATTCAAAGAGACGGGCAAATATACTCGGTTGTTTCCGAAAGTGGAAATTAGTATATTGGCGGGCGTAAAAATGTCAAAAATCCAACTAATTTGAGGAAATTAATCATTGCCATAGATGGTCCGGCGGCGTCGGGGAAAAGTACAACAGCTCGCTTGGTTGCCGGAAAGTTAGGATACTTGCACATTGACACGGGTGCAATGTACCGGGCAATGACGCTCAAAGTTTTAGAGCAACAACTACATTTAGACGACCACGAAACAATCGGTCAGTTAGCGCATCAAACAGAAATACAATTACGTCAGCAAGAAGACGGTTTACACATCTTTCTTGATTCAAGAGATGTGACGGAACGTATTCGCTCTCAGGCAGTAACAAAAGCGGCAAGTCCTGTTAGTAGCATCAAAGCCGTTCGTGAAGTAATGGTTCGAGAGCAACGCAAGATGGGGGAGAACGGCGGAATCGTTCTTGAAGGAAGAGACATCGGCACAGTTGTTTTTCCGAATGCAGATTTGAAAATATTTCTTGTTGCTCAGGTGAATGAACGGGCGAAACGCCGTCAAATGGATTTGAAGAAGACAGGAATTGAAGTCGGGCTTGATGTGTTGGCAGATGAACTGACAAAGCGCGACGAGTTTGATTCAACAAGAAAAGAAAGTCCGTTACGAAAAGCCGACGATGCAATCTTGTTGGACACTTCATCAATGACGATTGATGAACAGGTAGAGTTTATTGTAACGAAAGCAAAAGAAATCATCAACCATAGTTCTTTGAATTCATGAACGTTTCCATTGATAAAAGCGCCGGCTTCTGCTGGGGTGTTGTTCGTACGATTGACATCGCTGAGAGTGAATTGGCTTCACTTCCGGGTGAAATGAATTTGTATTCACTTGGTGAAATCATTCACAACCCGATGGAGATTGAACGACTCGAACAAAAAGGATTGAAGACAATCCATCGTGAAGACCTTGCAAGCATTAAAGATGCGAAAGTTTTGATTCGCGCTCATGGTGAACCGCCATCAACGTTTGAGCGAGCAAAAGAACTCGGCATTGAATTGATTGATGCAACATGCCCGGTTGTTCGGAAAGTTCAGGAACGAATCAAGAAGTTTTATGATACCGGATTCCAGGTTGTTATCTACGGAAAGATTGACCACGCAGAAGTGGTTGGTTTAGTCGGACAGACGAACGGCGAAGCGATAGTAATCAAATCGCTTGAAGAAATTTCAAAAATAAATTTTGAAAAGAAGACGGTCTTGTTCTCGCAAACGACGATGGACAAGGAAACGTTTCACAAAATCAAAACAGCGCTTCAGGAAAAGATAAAAGATTTTGTCGTTTCCGGTTTTATGGATGAAGCAGTTGAGTTTCATGCAAAAGATACAATTTGCGGTCAGGTGTTTGGTCGCGATAAGAAGTTACAAGAGTATGCGCGGCAAAATGATATCATGATTTTTGTCGCAGGTAGAATCAGTTCAAACGGGAAAGTATTGTTCCACATTTGCCAGGAAGCAAATCCGAGAACATACTTTATCGAGAACGAAACGGAATTACAACCGGAGTGGTTTGAAGAAGTTGAACATGTCGGAATCAGCGGCGCAACTTCAACACCGCACTGGTTAATGGAACGAGTAAAGCACGCAATCGAAGAGCGGTTCAGTGTTCTTCATGCGGCGTAAGAGTATAAATTCAGTCATCACTAAATCACTAATGTACAACTAATCAAGTCCTTCCATTCTGTGTGTTTGATGACAACACAAAGAAATGACAGGCAAGATGGTTTTCTTATCCGGAACTCCATCTAACAACAATAAAGGAAACATAATGACAGAAACAGTAACATCAATCCCTCAGGAACCGGTTCTTTCAACACCGTTAGAACCAAAACGCCCGGCGGCTTTGAAGAAGCCACCGAAATTTCTTGTTGACGAAGAATTTGGAGGCTACACGCAAGACGAAATGCAAGAACTTGCCAGGATGTATGATACAACTTTCCATGATGTAAAGGAAGGTGAAATAGTACGGGGCAAAATCGTTGCAATAAATGATGATGGCGTAGCCATTGATATCGGATTCAAGTCGGAAGGAATTGTATCAATCGTCGAGTTCCCGAACATTGATGAATTAAAACCGGGAGACGAAATTGAAGTATTCTTACAAAGCGTCGAAGACAAAGAAGGACAACTTGTTCTTTCCCGTAAGCGCGCAGATTTTATCAGAATCTGGGAACGAATTCTCAGAGCGCACGATACGCAGGAAGTATTACAAGGAAAAATCAGCCGAAGAATCAAAGGCGGTTTAGTTGTAGATTTATTTGGCATCGAAGCATTTCTCCCCGGCTCACAAATTGACGTTCGACCGGTTCGTGACTTCGACCAGTTCCTCGGTAAGTCAATGGACTTCCGCGTGGTCAAAGTAAATCACCCGTACGAAAACGTAGTCGTCAGCCATAAAGCGCTCATCGAAGAAGAACTCGCAGGACAACGGAAAGAAATTCTCGACCGGCTTGAAAAGGGTCAGGTACTTGAAGGCGTTGTCAAAGCAATCACCGACTTTGGTGTGTTCGTTGACTTGGGCGGCGTTGATGGTTTGGTTCACATTACCGATTTATCATGGGGTCGTGTCAATCATCCGTCAGAGATTGTCAAACTTGACCAGGTGATGAATGTCGCCGTGCTTGATTTCGGTGAAGACAAGAAACGTATTTCACTTGGTATCAAACAACTTCAGGCACATCCATGGGAAAACATCGAAGCAAAATATCCGCTACAAACAAAAGTAACAGGTAAAGTTGTTTCAATGGCAGACTATGGAGCATTCATTGAAATTGAAAAGGGCATCGAAGGTCTTATTCACATTTCTGAAATGAGTTGGACACAGCACATCAAACATCCGTCTCAATTAGTTTCGATGGGACAAATGGTTGATGCAATTATCCTTTCGCTCGACAAAGAGAACAAGAAAATTTCTCTTGGTATGAAACAACTCGAACCAGACCCATGGTTGAGTTTCTTACAGAAGTACCCCATCAATTCGATTCACAAAGGAGCGGTTCGCAATCTCACCAACTTCGGTGCGTTTGTGGAACTTGAGCCCGGTTTCGATGGGCTTGTTCACATTTCCGACTTATCATGGACGAAGAAGATTCGCCATCCAGCCGAAGTGTTGAAGAAAGCACAGGAAATCGAAGTAATGATTCTTGGAATTGATGCAGAAGCACGCCGGATTTCACTCGGACACAAACAAGTGAAAGACAATCCTTGGGATGGATTTGAACAATTCTACTCGAAGGGTATCGAAACTGAAGGTGTTATCAATCGCATCATTGAAAAAGGAGTCATCGTTGAACTTCCGATGGGAGTTGATGCCTTCGTTCCGGCAACACATCTTACAACGGCTTCGTTGAAGAACGTTGGCGAGAAGTTTAAGAACGGAGATGTTCTTCCCTTGAAGGTAATCGAATTCGATAAAGAGAATAAGAAAATCGTTCTCTCGGCAGTCGAATACTTTAAAGATAAAGAACAGAAGATGATGGATGATTACATCAACAAATTCAAACTTCCGAAGATGACGATGAAGGATATTGCTTCAGTCGAAGGAAAGCCGATAGAGATAGCGCCGGAAATGCTCAACGAGCAAGCGCCGCCTCCGGAATTCCTGGTTTAACTAATCCAACCTTGCGAAGGTTCATCTTGGTTAATTCTTTGAAACCTTCGCAATGTTATTTGTGTTGTAAAGACGTTGTTCTGCAAAGGGCAACGTCTTTATAATTTTATCAAATGAAAAAAGTCTCTCTCCAAACATTAGGTTGCAAAGTGAACTTTGCGGAAACTTCAACGCTCGGTCGTCAGTTCGTCGAGCGGGGTTTCACCATTGTTGATGATTCTCAACCCTCGGATGTATTTGTGTTGAACACATGCAGTGTCACCGAGCGTGCCGATAAAGAATGTCGGCAGTTGATTCGCCGTGCGCTGAGAAAATCTCCGAATGCATTTGTAGTTGTCACCGGTTGTTACGCTCAACTCCAACCTGATGAAATATCAACAATTGAAGGAGTGGATTTGATTTTGGGAGCGAAAGAAAAGTTCAACATCTTCAACTACGCAAACGGATTTCAGAAGCGGGGCGTTCCACAAGTGTTTGTTTCATGTATTGATGAAGTGGAAGATTTCATCTCAAGTTATTCCGGTGATGTTGATGGACGAACGAGAGCATTTCTCAAAGTTCAAGATGGATGCGATTATACCTGTTCGTTCTGTACGATTCCGCTTGCACGTGGGGAAAGCAGAAGTCAATCGGTGGAACGAATCATCAACGAGGCGCGTACACTTGTAGAAAAGGGATTTAAGGAAATTGTTTTGACCGGAGTGAACGTCGGGGATTACGGTCGGAAAATCGGGACAACATTTTTTGAACTCATCAAATCTCTCGATGATGTTGATGGATTGGAACGCATCCGCGTTAGTTCGATTGAACCGAATCTGCTCACGCCGGAAATTGTAGAGTTCATTCTCAACTCGAAACGATTCTGCAATCATTTCCATATCCCGATGCAGAGCGGAAGCGATACTATCCTGAAACAAATGCGCCGCCGTTACCTGACGAATGAATATCGTTCGTTGATTGAATTCATAAAAAAACTTGATGCAGATGCAGGCATAGGCGCTGATGTTCTTGTCGGATTTCCGGGTGAAACAGATGAGTTGTTCAGTGAGACTGCAACGTTCATTGCTGACATGCCGATTTCTTATTTACATGTTTTCACATACTCAGAGCGAGAAAACACGATTGCGACTGAATTCGATAAAGTAGTTGAACCGCGCATCCGTCACGAACGAAACAACATTCTCAGAATTGTCAGTCAAAAGAAGCGGCACGAATTTGCGACATCGTTTGTTGGAAGAACGGTTCCGGTTTTGTTTGAAGGAGAAGCGCACGAAGGAGTTGCCTCAGGGTTGGTGACAAATTATCTTCGTGTTCATGTTCCTGCAACAGAATCGTATGTAAATCAAGTCGAATCAGTTAAAATACTTTCAATTGACGGTGAAATATGCAACGGGGAACTTGTCAACGCTGTGAAAGTTGAATCTGAATCTGATTTTGCGTATTCTTGTACCACAGTTTAACAATATCTGTCAAAAAACTACTTAATGAAATCAATCTTCATCGCAATCTTGCTTGTAGTCCAAGTTTCCTTTGGACAATCTGTTCGTCCATTCTTTTCACAAACTGATAAACTTGATTTATCATCCTCCTCAAACTTCAAAGAGATTGAGTTCACCGGAGTGAGCGGGAAGAAAAGTGTTGCCGCCGCTGCCGCTCTTTCGCTGTTGCTTCCCGGTCTCGGCGAATGGTATGCTGATGATTATGCGACCGGAAAATATTTCACCATTGCAGAGGGAACATTGTGGCTCACGTGGACTTCGTTCAGAATGTACGGCGATTGGGTGAGAGATGATGCGCGGGATTTTGCCGTTCAGTATGCAGGCATCAACAAAGATGGAAAAGATGCTCAGTATTTTATTGACATCGGTAACTTCCAAAGCGTAGATGATTACAACGAGCAGATGTTGTTGCAACGCGATGCGGATGAAATGTACAATGCCAATTCCGATTACAAATGGAATTGGGAT
>JACREZ010000009.1 GCA_016212665.1 Ignavibacteriota bacterium | reverse complement strand
TTTTTGCTGGCGTAGCTCAGCTGGTAGAGCAGCTGATTTGTAATCAGCAGGTCATCAGTTCAAATCTGATCGCCAGCTCAAAATTTGTAAATACCGGGCAGGTAGCGAAGCGGTCAAACGCAACAGACTGTAAATCTGTCGGCTCAGGCCTTCGGAGGTTCGAATCCTTCCCTGCCCACAAGGTTCGAGTTACGCGGGAGTAACTCAGTTGGTAGAGTCACAGCCTTCCAAGCTGTTGGTCGCGGGTTCGAGTCCCGTCTCCCGCTCTGAAAATTTTGCTTGCGTAGCTCAGTTGGTAGAGCATCCCCGCGGAAAGCGGGAAGGTCATCAGAGCGATATGTGAGTAAAGAGAATGAAAATGCTTGCGTAGCTCAGTTGGTAGAGCATCCCGCGGAAAGCGGGAAGGTCATCAGCGTGAGGTGTGAGTGAAGAGAATGAAAAATGCTTGCGTAGCTCAGTTGGTAGAGCACATCCTTGGTAAGGATGAGGTCATCAGTTCAATCCTGATCGCAAGCTCAGGAATGATTCGAATAAGAATTTGAAGAAGAAGTTTTAATAGGAATGAAACATGAGAGATAACATTACTTTAGAATGTACAGAGTGTAAACGTCGTAATTATACTGCGACCAAGAATAAAAAGAAACAATCTGGCAGAGTTGAATACAAAAAATTTTGTATGTGGTGTAACAAACACACGCAACACAAGGAAACAAAATAATTCAACACACGTCAGTGGCTCAATTGGTAGAGCAGCGGTCTCCAAAACCGCAGGTTGGGGGTTCGAGTCCCTCCTGACGTGCTGTATATAAACTTAAGATGCAGGTTTCAAAATGAAAGAAAAGATTATTGCTTTCGTTACCGATGTAATGAAAGAAATGAAGAAGGTGACGTGGCCCGAAAAAAATGAATTACGGGACTCAACCGTTATTGTGTTAGCAGTCTGTGGAATCATCTCCGGTTTTATTTATGCTGTGGACTGGATTGTGAATCAAGTAATTACCTCCATCCTGTAAGTTGAGAATGGAAGCGACAGATACTTCGCAAAAACGCTGGTACGTTGTTCGTGTTTATTCAGGGCATGAATATAAGGTGAAAACGTACATGGAGCGCGAGATTCCTATGTCGAAATTATCCGACCGGATTACGAGCGTCATGGTACCATCCGAGAAAATTGTTGAAGTAAAAGATAAAAAGAAAAAAAGCCGTGTTCGCACGTTTTTCCCCGGTTATATTTTAATCGAAGCAATCTTAGATAAAGAATCGAAACACTTTATTCTTGAAACTCCTTCAGTGTTAGGGTTTATTGGAAATCGGGGAGAAGGTACACGGAGTGAACCTCAGCCGTTACAGTTTGAGGAAGTAAAGCGACTCATTGGAAAAATTGAAGAACGGAAAGACGTGGAAGTGCTTTCCACTCCGTTTATGTTAGGCGACCCCGTAAAGGTTATTGATGGACCGTTCAACAACTTCAGTGGTGTTGTTCAGGAAGTTCATGAAGATAAAATGAAATTGAAAGTGATGGTGAGTATTTTCGGTCGCAAAACTCCCATCGAACTTGACTTTAGTCAGGTAGAAGCAGAGAAGTAATTTAGAAAGCGAAATCAACTATGAAGAAAATAACCGGATATATTAAACTTCAAATTCCCGCCGGAGCGGCAAATCCCGCGCCGCCTGTTGGTCCTGCTCTTGGACAGAAGGGCGTGAACATCATGGAATTTTGTAAGCAATTCAATGCACGAACACAAGGACAGCAGGGGTTAATTATTCCTGTTGTCATTACTGTTTTTTCAGATAAATCTTTCACCTTTATTACCAAAACTCCTCCTGCGGCAGTACTTCTTACAAAAGCAGCAAAGGTAGAGAAAGGTTCTGGAGAACCCAATAGAAATAAGGTCGGAAGAGTATCGAAGGCACAGGTTCGTGAAATTGCTCAAATGAAAATGCCCGATTTAAATGCAAACGATATTGATGCCGCAATGAAAATGATTGCAGGTACTGCCCGAAGTATGGGTATTACCGTTGATGAATTATAGTAAACTAAGTTTGAAGTGAGTATTATCAATGAAAAGAAGTAAACGATATAAAGCAACAGCAACGAAAGTTAATGCTACCGAATTGTTAACTGTTGAAAAGGCTGTTCAAAAAGTAAAAGAAACCGCAACTGCAAAGTTTATTGAATCGGTTGACATCGCTGTTCGACTTGGCGTTGACCCGAAGAAAGCAGACCAGGCGGTTCGCGGAACAGTTTCATTGCCCCATGGAATCGGAAAAGAAGTTCGTGTATTGGTTATTGCCAAGCCGCCAAAAGATGAAGAGGCAAAAGCCGCCGGTGCAGACCATGCTGGTTTCCAGGATTATTTGGATAAAATTAAAGCAGGATGGGCAGATGTTGATGTTATTATTGCAACGCCCGATGTTATGGGAGAACTCGGTAAGTTAGGTAAAGTGTTAGGTCCACGCGGATTGATGCCCAATCCGAAGAGCGGAACAGTCACAACCGAAATCGGAAAGACTGTGAAAGAAGTGAAGGCAGGAAAGATTGAATTCCGTGTTGACAAAGCCGGTATTCTTCACGCGACTGTCGGGAAAGCAAACTTCGAAAAAGAAAAATTAGTTGATAACATCAACGCATTTCTCGGTACGGTTGCACGCGTGAAACCGTCCTCAGCAAAAGGTCAATACATCAAGAGTATTGCATTATCAACGACAATGGGTCCGAGTGTCATGATTGACAAGGCGGCAGTTGTTCATTAAGAGTGTCTATTACGCACATACATTAATTCACGCTCGCTGTTCTCCCGAATGTTCGGGGGGAGCTTCTCAGTGGGCAATTGTTAATGAAAGGTCAAGATGAAAAAATCTGAAAAAGACCAGATCATTGCAGAAGTAGAGCAAGAGATCTCGAAGGCGCAAGGGTTATACTTTACTGATTTCTCAGGAATCACCGTAGAGCAAGTAACAGAACTGCGTCGCGAATTCCGTAAGGCTGGTTGTGGCTATCGAGTTGCCAAAAATACGTTAATCAAGAAAGCGCTCGAACGAGTTACAGGGTACGACAACGTTTATGAAAAACTTGTCGGACCAACCGGTATTGCCTTCGGGTATGAAGATCCCACGGCACCTGCAAGGGTCATTAAAAAATTCAATGAAAAGCACGGCAAACTTCAGGCGAAAGTCTGTGTTCTCGACAAGCAAGTATTTGATGGCAGTCAGTTGGACGCACTCTCGAAACTTCCGTCACGCAATGAACTCATTGCAGGAATTATCGGTGGTATCCAATCGCCTATGGCAGGACTCGCAGGAGCAATCTCTGCAGTCATGCGCGATTTGGCGAGTGTCATCGGCGAAATCGAGAAGAAGAAAGCCGCGTAATTTATTGTTATTTATTCACTATTAAAGAAGAAGGAAAATTGAAATGTCACCTATAGTTCAAGAATTAGTCGAAAAAAT
The DNA here is from genome assembly GCA_016212665.1 of Ignavibacteriota bacterium. Classification (NCBI taxonomy): domain Bacteria; kingdom Pseudomonadati; phylum Ignavibacteriota; species Ignavibacteriota bacterium. The sequence continues at coordinate 123,707 of JACREZ010000009.1, read as the reverse complement.
TGAGAAGCTTACATTACTCGAAGCATCTGAATTAAAGAAAGCGTTAGAAGATAAATTCGGAGTAACCGCCGCAGCCCCAATGATGATGGCAGGCGCGATGCCCGGCGCAGCAGCAGCAGCACCGGCAGCAGAAGAGAAGACCGAATTTACCGTTGTTCTTAAAGAAGCAGGCGCACAAAAAATCAATGTGATTAAAGTTGTACGTGCCGCTACCGGACTCGGCTTGAAAGAAGCAAAAGACCTCGTTGATGGTGCACCAAAACCGGTGAAAGAAAGCATCAATAAGGACGAAGCAGAAAAGCTCAAAAAAGAACTTGAAGAAGCCGGCGCAACAGTCGAACTGAAGTAACGAACGGTAACTCTGCTCAATAGGATACGAAAATACATATTTTCGATAAAAAAGTATAGCCGATAACCTCTCTCTGAGCAGGTTATCGGTTTGCTTTTCTTATTGAGTGAAGAATTTTGAAGAAGTAAATCATATTTTTTTTTGACTTTTTGTCAGACAACGCACAATCTCATAGCAATAATCCAAGGAGAATGAAGAGTGAAAACTCAATCAAACGTAGCGAGCCGTAGAATCTCGTTTGGAAAAATTCCGGAAGTAGTTATTACACCGGATTTGTTAAACGTCCAACTTGATTCGTGGGAACAATTCCTCCAAGCAACCGTCCCCGCAAATAAACGAAAGATTCAGGGACTTGAACAGTGTTTCAAAATGAATTTTCCTATTATGGACGCGCGGGAAAATTACATTTTGGAGTATGTCGAGTACTACGTTGAAAAACCGAAATACACCGTTATCGAATGCCAGGAACGTGGATTAACTTTCGCCGTTCCGTTGAAAGCGAAACTTCGTCTTTCAACAAAAAGCGATGACGGAAACAGTTGGGTTGAGACTGTCGAGGAAGTGGTTTATCTTGGCAATCTTCCTGCCATGACAAATCGCGGAACGTTTATTATCAACGGTGCAGAGCGCGTTGTCGTGAGTCAGTTGCATCGTTCACCCGGAGTATTTTTTGATGAAACAATCCATCCCAATGGAATGTCCATCTACACAGCCCGAATTATTCCGATGCGCGGTTCATGGGTCGAGTTTGCCACGGACATCAGCAATGTTATGTACGTGTATATTGACCGGAAAAAGAAATTCCCTGTGACAACGTTACTCCGCGCTCTTGGATATTCTTCTGATGATGAAATTTTAATGCTCTTCAATTTAATTGAAGAAGTGGATGCACAAAAAGCAGACTTAAGCGAGTATTTTAATCGCGTCGTGAGTAGCGATGTCGTTGATAAAAAGACCGGCGAAATCATTATTACGAAGGATACGATTTTCGATGACGACCTTGCAAAGCGGGCAAAAAAATCAAACATCAAAAAATTAAAATTTTTCAAGCATGAGGGAACGGGAGAAAATTCCGTCATTGCTAACACAATCCAGAAAGATACTGCGCGTACGGATGAAGAGGCGTTGAATGCAATTTATCAACAGTTGCGCTCCGGTGATGCGCCTGACCTTGACACCGCGAAGAATTTACTTGATAGATTATTCTTCAATGAAAAGCGGTATGACCTCGGCGATGTTGGTCGTTACAGGATGAATGCGAAATTACAGTTGGATATTCCTGTTACCACGACGACGTTAACTAAAGCAGATATTATTTCGATTATCAATTATTTGCTTGCTTTACAGCAAGGCAAGAAATCGGTAGATGATATTGACCATCTTGGAAATCGTCGCGTCCGAACTGTGGGAGAACAAATTTCTCAACAATTCAATATTGGTTTGGTGAGAATGTCCCGTACGATTCGTGAACGATTGAGTGTTCGTGACCAGGAAAAAATAACGCCACAGGATTTGGTGAACGCACGAACGATTACCAGCGTAATCAACGCGTTCTTTGGTACGAACCAGTTATCGCAATTCATGGACCAGACAAATCCTCTTGCGGAAATTACACACAAACGCCGTATGTCCGCCCTCGGACCTGGCGGGTTGACCCGTGAGCGCGCCGGCTTTGAAGTTCGCGACGTTCACTATACACACTACGGACGACTCTGCCCGATTGAAACTCCTGAAGGTCCGAATATCGGGTTGATTTCATCGCTCTGTATTCATGCCCGCGTGAATGAATTTGGATTTATTGAAACGCCCTATCGAAAAGTCAAAAATAAAAAAGTGACTGACGAAATCGAATTTATGACGGCGGAAAAAGAAGACCAACATTCCATTGTTCAGGCAGGAAGAATTGTTGATGAACACGGTCATTTTCTCAATGACAGACTGAGCGCGCGTTTCCAAAGCGATTATTTAATTAAAAAGCCTGAAGAGATCCAGTACATTGATGTTGCACCGAATCAAATTGTGAGTGCGGCGGCGGCGTTAATTCCGTTTCTTGAACATGATGATGCGAACCGCGCATTGATGGGCTCAAACATGCAACGGCAAGCAGTGCCGCTTATTCGTCCACAAACTCCGATTGTCGGAACAGGATTGGAAAAGAAAGTTGCATCGGATGCACGAACGATTATCTATGCAGAAAAAGATGGCGTTGTGGAATTTATTGATGCTAACCGTATTATCATGAATTACAATGTTGATGAATCAAGCGTAGAAAATATTTTATCGTTTGAAGATAAGCAACATGTCGAGTATCGTCTTATTAAATTTTTTAGAACGAATCAAGATACGACGATCAATCAAAAGGCAGTTGTTCGACCTGGACAAAAAGTAAAGAAGGGGGATGTTCTTGCCGATGGTTGTGCGACGGAAGATGGTGAACTTGCTCTCGGACGTAATGTTGTTGTTGCATTCATGCCATGGCGCGGGTACAACTTTGAAGACGCTATCATCCTCAACGAAAAAGTTGTATCGGAAGATATTTTTACTTCCATTCACATCGAAGAATTTGAATTGCAGGTTCGAGATACAAAGCGCGGTGAAGAAGAACTCACTGCGGAAATCCCGAACGTAAGCGAAGAAGCAGTAAAAGACTTAGATGAAAATGGTGTTGTCCGTGTCGGTGCTGAAGTAAAAGAAGGCGACATTCTCATTGGAAAAATCACTCCGAAGGGAGAAACCGAATCATCGCCTGAAGAGAAATTGCTCAAAGCAATCTTCGGTGAAAAAGCAGGCGATGTGAAAGATGCTTCGTTGAAAGCGCCGCCCGGGATGAAGGGCGTTGTCATCGGAACAAAACTCTTCAGCCGAAAGAAAAAAGATTCTGATACGAAAAAAGAAGAGAAGCGTCAAGTTGAACATCTTGATAGAATGTTGAAGAAAGACCTGAAAGAAGTTCATGCATTGTTTGCACGAAAACTCGGGTTGTTACTTGAAGGAGAAAAAACGAGTGGTATTCGAGATGCATCGGGTGACATAGTGTTCCGCGCAGGAGTACAATTAAAGAAAGATACGTTTGAAGCAATCGAAGAACTTGATAAACTCGACTTTGAAAGTGATTGGTTTGAAGATAAACACAAATCAAGTTTAGTTCATAAGTTGTATCATAATTACTCGAGACGTGTAACCGAACTGGGCGATTATTACAAGCATGAAAAAACGAAAATCATGCTTGGAGATGAATTACCTTCCGGCATTGTTCAAATGGCAAAAGTGTATGTCGCGAAGAAACGAAAAGTTTCAGTCGGTGACAAAATGGCTGGGCGACACGGGAACAAAGGCGTAGTTTCTAAAATTGTTCCTCAGGAAGATATGCCATTCCTCGCTGATGGAACCCCGGTTGATATCGTCCTTAATCCGTTAGGTGTACCTTCACGTATGAACTTAGGTCAGTTATTTGAAACTGCCTTAGGTATGGCAGGATTGAAGTTAAATATACGTTACGCTTCACCTATTTTTGATGGCGCTTCGATGGAAGACGTTCAAGCGGAACTTACCAAAGCGGGTCTCAGTACAACTTCACGCACTACGCTTTATGATGGAAGAACCGGCGAATCATTCGACCAACAAGTAACGGTCGGTTGCATTTATATGATGAAACTTTCTCACCTTGTTGATGATAAAATCCATGCACGCTCAATCGGACCATACTCGTTAATTACACAACAGCCTCTTGGTGGAAAAGCCCAATTTGGCGGCCAGCGGTTTGGAGAAATGGAAGTGTGGGCGCTCGAAGCGTACGGCGCGGCGAACGTTCTGCAAGAAATTTTAACTGTGAAGAGCGACGACGTCACCGGTCGTGCGAAGTTATACGAGTGTATTGTCAAAGGTGAAAATCTCCCTGAGCCGAATGTTCCTGAATCATTCAACGTACTTGTGCGTGAATTGATGGGCTTGGGATTGGATGTAAAAGTAGAATAAGTTGAATTCCCGATTAATAAAAACTATTAGCTTAAACTTGGAGAACTGATATGTCGTTTATTCAGAACGAACCGATTGTGAAAAAGAATTTTACTAAGATCAAGATTTCGCTTGCGTCATCTGACCTTATCTTGTCGCGTTCTCACGGAGAAGTTACAAAACCGGAAACGATTAACTACCGTTCATTTCGTCCTGAAAAGGATGGATTGTTCTGTGAGAAAATTTTCGGTCCGGTGCGCGATTGGGAATGTCATTGCGGAAAATATAAACGCATCCGCTACAAAGGCATCGTCTGTGACCGTTGCGGTGTCGAAGTAACGCAGAAGAACGTACGCCGTGAACGTATGGGACATATCGGACTGGCTGTGCCGATTGTTCATATCTGGTATTTCCGCTCGTTGCCATCCAAGATTGCCGCAATGCTCGGAATTACGAATAAGGATTTAGAAAAAATTATTTACTATGAATCCTATGTCGTCATTCAACCGGGAGTGAGCGGGTTACAAAAAATGAACCTGCTTTCGGAAGACCAGTATTACCAGGTGATTGATTCACTGCCGGAAAAAAATCAGGAATTAGAAAACGATGACCCGAAGAAATTCATCGCGCGTATCGGCGGCGAAGCAATTAAAGAACTATTAAGGCGAATTGACCCGGATGTGTTGAGTGTTGAGTTGAGAGAAAGTCTCAAAGAGGAGACTTCGCAACAGAAAAAAATGGAAACACTCAAACGACTTCGCGTTATCGAAGCATTTCGTAATCAGGATGAAATGCATCCGAATAAACCTGAATGGATGGTGTTGGATGTAATTCCGGTAATTCCGCCGGAATTGCGACCGCTCGTTCCGCTCGAAGGTGGACGTTTTGCTACATCCGATTTAAATGATTTGTACAGGCGAGTTATCATTCGAAATAACCGTCTCCGACGATTGATTGAAATTAAAGCGCCGGAAGTTATTCTCCGAAACGAAAAGCGCATGTTACAGGAATCTGTCGATGCGTTGTTTGATAATTCTCGTCGCATCAATGCCGTCCGTTCCGACAACAATCATACATTAAAATCCTTATCCGATATGTTGAAGGGAAAACAAGGACGGTTCCGCCAGAACTTGCTCGGAAAGAGAGTTGACTATTCCGGCCGTTCGGTTATCGTTGTCGGTCCCGAATTAAAGTTGCACGAATGCGGACTCCCGAAAGAAATGGCAGTCGAATTATTCAAGCCGTTTATCATTCGGAAATTAATCGAACGCGGACTTGTGAAGACTGTAAAGAGCGCGAAAAAACTTGTTGAAAAGAAAACACAGGATGTCTATGAAATCCTTGAAAGAATTATTGATGGACACCCGGTGATTCTTAACCGCGCCCCTACACTTCACCGTCTCGGTATACAGGCGTTTCAGCCTGTGTTGGTTGAAGGTCGCGCTATTCGTATTCACCCGATGGTCTGTACTGCATTTAATGCAGACTTCGATGGCGACCAGATGGCGGTTCACGTTCCGCTCTCATACGATGCGCAACTTGAAGCGCGTGTGTTAATGCTGTCGAGTCACAATATTCTTTCACCATCAAACGGTTCACCGATTGTCCATCCGACACAAGATCAGGTATTGGGTTGTTACTATTTGACAAAATCCAAACCGGGCGATATTGGTGAAGGAAAAACATTCTCTTCCCCAGCCGAAGTGAATATTGCATATAACAATGGTAAAGTCGGTTTACACGCGCGAATCAAAGTTCGTATCGAAGGGAAAATGGTTGAAACTACAACCGGCAGAATTATTTTTAACAGAATTGTTCCGCTTGAACTCGGATTTATTAATGAACTGTTGAATAAGAAGCGAGTGATAACACTCGTGCATGAAGTATTCAGAAAATGCGGGAATTATCGTACTGCGGCATTTCTTGATGACATCAAAGAAATTGGATTTACGTATGCGACAAAGGGTGGATTATCCGTAAGTGTATCCGATGTTGTAATTCCGAAGGAAAAGGAAGAGGTCGTCTCGAAAGCAAACGCTGATGTTAACAAAGTTGAAAATCAGTACATGCGCGGATTCATAACGAACGGAGAGCGCTATAATAAAGTAATTGATATTTGGACCAGAGCAACCAACAGGGTTGCAGAGCGTTTGTTCGATAATATTCAGCACGACAGAAATGGATTCAATGCATTGTACATGATGGTTGATTCAGGCGCTCGTGGTTCCAAAGAACAAGTGCGTCAGTTAGCAGGTATGCGCGGGTTGATGGCTAAGCCTCAGAAAAGTATGTCCGGCGCAACCGGTGAATTGATTGAAAATCCAATCATTGCAAATTTCCGTGAAGGATTATCAATTCTTGAGTACTTTATTTCAACACACGGCGCGCGTAAAGGTCTCGCCGATACAGCGCTGAAAACTGCCGATGCAGGGTATTTAACACGTCGTCTTGTGGATGTTTCACAGGATTGCATCATTGCAATGAATGATTGCGGCACTATCCGCGGTGTTATTACAAGTGCGTTGAAGGAAGGCGAAGATGTGAAGGAACCACTGGCTGAACGTATTCTTGGAAGAGTATCAGTTCACGATGTTATTGACCCGATAACGGGAAATGTCTTAGTGAAAGCCGGAGAAGAAATTGACGAAGAAAATTCTACAGCAATTTCAGAAACTTCAATTGAGTCAGTTGAAATTCGCTCGGTATTAACCTGTGAAGCTCCACGCGGCGTTTGTGCGAAATGTTATGGTAGAGATTTAACAAATGCTTCTCTTGTTGAGATGGGGACAGCCGTAGGAATTATCGCCGCTCAATCAATTGGTGAGCCCGGAACCCAGCTCACACTTCGAACATTTCATACCGGCGGTACCGCAAGTTTGATTGCGGCACAATCTCAGATTGTGTCGAAGTTTGATGGAAAAGTGAAATACGAGGGAATAAAGGCTCTCAGACAAGAGGATGGTGAGGGTAAATATATCGTCATCGGTCGAAGCGGAATCATCAATATCTTAGATTCTGATAATAGAATCCTTACAAAATATGATGTGCCATATGGTTCAACAATGATTGCAGTTGATGGCGCAAATATCAAAAAGGGAGAATTGATTTATGAATGGGACCCATACAATGCTGTAATTATTACTGAGCATGCAGGAGTCATTAAATATCAGGATTTGAAGGATAACGTTACCTACAGAGAAGAACCTGATGAACAGACCGGTCACATTCAAAAAGTCGTTATTGATACTCGTGACAGGACGTTAACGCCAACGATTGTTATCAACGCCGAAGATGGACAAAAGATTGGAAGTTATATTATTCCTACACGTTCACACATCGTTGTCAACGATGGAGAAGCAATTAAAGCAGGAACGATTATTGTTAAAATTCCCAGAGATTCAGGAAAAACGAGAGATATTACCGGTGGTCTGCCTCGGGTAACAGAATTGTTTGAGGCACGAAGTCCAGCAGATCCTGCTGTTGTATCTGAAATTGATGGAACAATAAAATTTGGAGTTCAAAAGCGTGGAGCTCGTGAAATCATTGTAACAAGTGTGGATGGAAAAGATGAACGCCATTATCTTGTTCCTATGGGAAAACACGTTCTCGTACAGGAACATGACGTTGTTCGTTCCGGTGAACGGCTCTCGGATGGTTCCATTGACCCCCATGACATTCTGAGAATCAAAGGTGTAAGTGCCGTACAGGAATATCTTGTAAACGAAATTCAAGAAGTGTATCGTATGCAAGGTGTGAAGATTAATGATAAGCACATAGAAGTTATTGTGCGGCAGATGATGCAGAAAGTGCATATTTTAGATCCGGGCGATACTCATTTTCTCGAAGATGATTATGTTGATGTCCATCAGGTTAATATTGAAAACAACCAACTTAAAGATTTGGTTGTTGTTGAAAGTAAGGGCGATTCAAAATTGAAGAATGGTCAGGCTATCAACAAGAAAAAAATCCGTGAAATTAATATGGAATTGAAGAAAAAGAGTAAGCGCGTAGTTGAAATCCGCGAAGCAGAACCAACAACAACAGAGCCGGTTCTGTTAGGTATTACCTCTGCCGCTCTTTCAACTGATAGTTTTGTTTCGGCGGCTTCGTTCCAGGAAACAACAAAAGTACTTACAGATGCAGCAATTGAAGGAAAAATTGATTTATTGTTGGGTTTGAAAGAAAATGTAATCATGGGACATTTAATCCCGGCGGGAACTGGTTTAAAGAAATTTAAAAATCTCATTGTGGTTCCTAATGCCGAAAATCCACCGATTTCAGCATCGGATTTGTTGGACCTTGGAACGGATGACGAATATAGTAGTGATCCAAAGTTAGAGCGTGTAATAATAGAATAATCAAAAATAAACCAGAAATCTCGTTTTGACAATTAGAAATATTTTCATATATTGTTCGGCTTTTTCACATAAACTGGAGACTTTTTAGTGCCAACAATCAATCAATTAATCCGCTTTCAAAGGGAAGAAGTCGCTTGGAAGAGTAAATCTCCAGCGCTTCAAAGTTCGCCTCAAAAACGCGGTGTATGTACAAGGGTGTACACAACTACTCCCAAAAAACCAAATTCAGCATTACGTAAAGTAGCGCGTGTTCGACTTACAAACGGTATTGAAGTTACCGCGTATATTCCTGGCGAGGGGCACAATCTTCAGGAACACTCAATCGTAATGATTCGTGGTGGAAGAGTTAAGGACCTTCCCGGCGTTCGTTATCACATCATTCGCGGTACGTTAGATACTGCTGGTGTGACTGACAGAAAGCAAGGAAGATCGAAATACGGTGCAAAGAAACCGAAGTAAGTTATGAGAAGAAAAAGCGCAGAAAAACGAATAGCACAACCGGACCCGAAATTTAATGACGTTCTGGTTTCAAAATTTATCAATGCAGTTTTGCAGAGCGGGAAAAAGCATCAAGCTCGAAAAATTGTGTATGATGCAATCAGTATTATTGAAGAGCGTAGTAAGACGGCTGGCTTGGATGTGTTCAAAAAAGCCATGAATAATTTAAGGCCGTTGTTAGAAATTAAGGCGCGTCGTGTTGGTGGTGCTACATACCAAATTCCAACCGAGGTGCGGCAAGATAGAAGTATTGCTCTTGCGCTTCGTTGGTTGCTTATTTATGCGCGTGCACGAAAAGATAAGTCAATGTCTTTGAAGTTGGCATCGGAAATTATGGCTGCCTCAAATAATGAAGGCAACGCTGTGAAGAAAAAAGAAGATACCCACAAGATGGCAGAGGCGAACAAAGCGTTCGCTCACTTCAAGTGGTAGTGTGTGGAATATTTTAATCAGGTTTATTGATCTTTTATGCCCAGAGCATATCCGTTAGAACGAACAAGAAATATTGGTATCATGGCTCACATTGATGCCGGAAAAACAACGACGACAGAGCGTATCCTGTTTTATACAGGAGTTTTGCATCGCATGGGAGAAGTGCATGATGGCGCAGCGACGATGGATTGGATGGAGCAAGAGAAAGAGCGTGGTATAACTATTACAAGTGCTGCTACGACATGCTTTTGGGATAATCATCGAATTAATATTATTGATACTCCGGGTCACGTGGACTTCACGGCGGAAGTTGAACGTTCGTTGAGAGTGCTTGATGGAGCGATTGCTTTATTTTGTTCTGTCGGTGGTGTAGAGCCGCAGTCAGAAACGGTTTGGCGTCAGGCAGATAAGTATGGCGTACCGCGAATTGCTTTTGTAAACAAAATGGATCGCGTTGGCGCCGATTTCTTTCATGTTATTCAAATGATGAAAGAGAGATTGGGGGCAAATGCGGTTCCCGTACATATTCCTATCGGTGAAGGAGATTTGTTTGCGGGTATTATTGACCTAATTACCATGAAGGCGTGTGTCTTTCATGAGACGAACCAGGGTACTACCTGGGATGAAATGCCGATTCCTCACGACTTGGAAAAACTTGCCGCTGAGTATCGGACAAAAATGTTGGAAGCGGTTTCGGATGAGGATGATTCTCTTTTGGAAAAGTATCTCGAAGGAAAAGAGATTTCACCGAATGAGGTCAGAGCGGTTTTGCGCCGCGCGTGTCTGAAGGTTAGTATTATACCTGTGTTATGCGGTTCTGCCTTTAAGAATAAGGGTGTTCAGAATTTGCTTGATTCGGTTATTGATTTTTTACCGTCACCTCTTGATGTTAGTAATGCTGAAATCGTTGGTCATCATGTGAATATGAAGGACCAGGTTATTCGAAAGGTTTCGGACAAAGAAAAGTTTACAGCGCTTGCATTCAAAATTATGAGTGACCCTTATGTGGGTAAGGTTACGTATTTCCGAGTTTATTCGGGTACGTTGAAGCCGGGTTCTTATATTTATAATGCTACGTCAGACAAAAAAGAAAGAATCGGACGGATTCTTCGTATGCACGCAAATCATCGTGAGGATATTGATGAAGCGTACACGGGAGATATTGTTGCTGCTGTCGGCTTAAAAAATACAAAAACCGGTGATACGTTGTGTCTTGAAGATGACGCGATAATTTTAGAAAAAATGGTTTTCCCCGAACCGGTTATAGCGATTGCCATTGAGCCCAAGACGAAAGCCGATCAGGAAAAGATGGGTGAAGCAATGGCGAAATTGGCTGATGAAGATCCGACATTTAGAATTTCGACGAACGAAGAAACGGGGCAAACAATTATTAGTGGCATGGGGGAACTTCATCTTGAGATTATTATTGATAGGATGAAGCGTGAGTTTCGTGTTGAAGCAAATGTCGGAAAACCGCAGGTTGCTTATCGTGAAACGATTCGAAAGAAAGTTCAGCAACAAGGAAAGTTTATTCGTCAGAGTGGTGGACGCGGTCAATTTGGAGATGTCTGGCTTGAAGTCGGACCTAACGAAAAAGGCAAGGGATTTGAATTTGAAAATGCTATCGTTGGTGGTGTTGTTCCGAAGGAATATATCAAGCCGGTCTCGGAAGGTATTAAAGAGGCGATGCGTAATGGCGTGTTAGCTGGTTATCCGGTTGTGGACGTCAAAGTGAAATTGTTTGACGGTTCCTATCACGAAGTTGACTCTTCGGAAATGGCATTCAAAATTGCAGCGTCAATCGGCTTCAAGGAAGCCGCGAGGAAGGCGGGTCCGGTGCTTTTAGAGCCGATCATGGATGTCGAAGTTGTTACACCGGAAGAATATTTAGGTGATGTTATGGGTGACTTGAATTCCCGTCGTGGAAAAATCGAAGGGATGTTGCCAAGAAAAGATGCTCAGGTCATCAAAGCAAAAGTTCCGCTTGCCGAAATGTTTGGTTACGCTACTCATATGCGTTCTATGACTCAAGGTCGTGCAATTTACACAATGCAGTTTGCATATTACGATGAAGCCCCCAAGAGCGTCGCGGAAGAAGTTGCTCAAAGTGTAAAAGGCGAATCGGTTTTAGCATAAGTTTTTTAGATCACTATTTTAATAACAGTCTTAATACAAGGACTACAGTATGGCAAAAGAAAAATTCAGCAGAGAGAAACCCCATGTCAACATTGGGACTATCGGTCACATTGACCACGGGAAGACAACCTTAACCGCTGCCATTACGATGGCGTTAAGTAAGCGTGGTCTTTCCCAGGTGCGTACATTCGATAGTATTGATAACGCACCGGAAGAGCGCGAACGTGGAATCACGATCAACGTTGCTCACGTCGAGTATCAAACAGATAAGCGACACTATGCACACGTTGACTGTCCCGGTCACGCTGACTACATTAAAAACATGATCACGGGCGCGGCGCAAATGGACGGAGCAATTCTCGTCGTTGCGGCGAATGACGGCCCTATGCCTCAAACGCGTGAACACGTTTTACTTGCTCGTCAGGTAAACGTACCTCGTATGGTTGTGTTCATGAACAAAGTGGACATGGTTGATGACCCGGAACTGTTAGATTTAGTCGAAATGGAACTTCGCGATTTATTAAAGAAGTACGAATTTCCAGGTGATGAAATTCCTATCATCCGCGGAAGCGGTTTGAAAGCACTTGAAAAAGCAAGTGACCCTGCTTCGAAAGCGGATGACCCTGCATTCAAATGTATCTATGAATTGATGGATGCGGTTGATAACTACATTCTTCTCCCGAAGCGTGAAGTTGATAAACCATTCTTAATGCCGGTTGAAGACGTGTTCTCGATTACCGGTCGTGGAACAGTAGGTACCGGTCGTTGCGAACGCGGTCGTGCAAAGGTCGGAGACGAAGTTGAAGTGATTGGTCTTGGCTTGCACAAGAAAACTGTTATTACCGGAGCTGAAATGTTTCGTAAGGAACTTGACGAAATTTTAGCCGGTGACAATGCAGGATTGTTATTACGCGGTATTGATAAAGCAGAATTGGAACGCGGTCAGGTTATTGCAAAGCCGGGTTCGATTACACCGCACAAGAAATTCAATGCCCAGGTGTACATCCTGAAAAAAGAAGAAGGCGGACGACACACACCGTTCTTCAATGGATACCGTCCACAGTTTTATTTTAGAACGACTGACGTTACTGGAGTTGCGACATTGCCCGGCGGCATGGAAATGATTATGCCAGGCGATAACGTTGACAACATGTATGTCGAGTTAATTTCTGAAATTGCTATGGAAGAAGGATTGCGCTTCGCTATTCGTGAAGGCGGTCGTACGGTTGGTGCCGGTGTTGTTACGAAGATTATTGAATAAGAAACTGATAGTTAATTAAAGGACACTCAGGTGGCTGGACAAAAAATACGCATAAAACTCAAGTCGTACGATCATAGTTTGATTGACAAATCTGCGGAAAAAATTATTAAGACAGTGAAATCGACCGGAGCAATAGTCTCCGGTCCGATTCCTCTGCCAACCCGTCGGTCGGTCTATACTGTTCTTCGTTCGCCGCATGTTGATAAAAAATCACGCGAACAATTTGAGATGCGTGCTCACAAGCGATTGATTGATATTTTGAATTCTTCAAATAAAACAATTGATTCGCTCATGAAGCTCGAGCTTCCTGCTGGTGTTGATGTTGAGATTAAGGTTTAATCGAGAACGCTACGAACAGGATAAAGAAAGTTTGATAGAATGAGGTATAAAGGAATTCTCGGCAAGAAGATTGGTATGACCAGTGTCTTCGATGAGAAGGGAAGAATGATTCCCTGTACAGTCATCGAAGCAGGTCCTTGTTTTGTTACTCAAATCAAAACAAAGGAAACCGATGGTTATGAAGCGGTTCAGCTTGCCTTTGACGAAAAACGAGAACGCTCGGTCAATAAGCCGGAAAAAGGTCATTTTGACAAAGCAGGCTTGAAAGCAAAAAAAGTTGTGAAGGAATTTAAAGGATTCGACTTATCCCAATTCAAATTGGGTGATGAAATAAAGGTTGATTCCCTGTTTTCTTCAGGTGACGTTATTTCTGTTACCGGAACTTCCAAAGGTCGCGGGTTTCAGGGTGTTGTGAAGCGCCATCATTTTGGCGGCGGATTCAGAACACACGGACAGAGCGATCGTGAGCGCGCGCCGGGTTCTATCGGTTCTAGTTCCTATCCTTCAAGGGTATTCAAAGGAATGTTGATGGCTGGAAGAATGGGCGGTGAAAAAATCACCGTTAAAAATCTTACAGTAGTAAAAGTAATTCCCGAATCAAATCTTTTGTTGGTTCAAGGCTCGGTCGCCGGACATAATAACAGTTATGTAGAGATTTACAAGGAACAAGCGTAAGCTATGAAAGTTGACATTTATAAAAAAGATGGTTCCGTTACCGGTGAGAAGGTAGAACTTCCTGCTTCAGTGTTTGAAGTAGAGCCGAATGACCACGCAATTTATCAGGCTGTACGTGTGTATTTAGCAAACCAACGTCAAGGCACGCACAAGACGAAGACGTATGGTGAAGTGAGCGGAAGCGGTAAAAAGTTGTGGAAACAGAAACACACAGGACGCGCTCGTATGGGTGCTATACGTTCTCCATTATGGAAGGGCGGCGGAACAATTTTTGGTCCGGTTCCGCGTGATTATTCGATGTCCATTCCACAAAAAATGAAATCGCTTGCTCGTAAGTCGGCTTTAACGTATCGTGCGAAAGAAGGAAATATCAAAGTAGTTGAAGATTTTTCTTTCGATACACCAAAAACAAAAGAGATGGTCGCAGTATTGAAATCTCTTGGAATGAATGAAAAAAAGGTATTGCTCCTTCTTCCTGCGAGCGTCTCGACGGTTGTAAAATCCGGAAGAAATCTTCCGAAGTTACATATTATTGAGGCATCGAAGGCGTCAACATATGAGTTGATGGATAATCAAATGATATTGATTCAGAAGAGCGCTATTGAATCGTTAGTGAAATCGTTGTCATAAGTGATAGTATGATTGGAATTATATACAGACCTATTGTAACTGAAAAGTCAACCCAACTCCAAGATAAAGGAATTTATGCTTTTGAAGTTGACCCGGTTGCAAATAAAATTGAAATCGCCCGAGCAGTACAGAAAAAATTCAATGTAAAGGTTGAAAATGTTCGTACGATGAATTACAAGGGCAAAACAAAAACACAGTTAACCCGACGTGGAAGATTCTCCGGAAAAACGGCACACTTCAAAAAAGCTGTTGTGACATTGAAAGCCGGTGATAAAATAGATTTCTTTGAAAATATATAAAGAAAAGAAAAGTTAGAATACCTTCATGGGAATCAGAAAACTAAAACCAAATACGCCCGGAACTCGGTGGATGACAGTTCTGAATTTCGACGAGATTACTCAGTCGAAGCCGGAACGTTCGTTATTGGAGCCGCTCAAAAAATCCGGCGGAAGAAATAACAACGGACATATTACTTCGCGGCATCGCGGCGGAGGACATAAGCGATTTTATCGCATCATTGATTTCAAAAGAAATAAAGTTGGAATTGAAGCAAGGGTTAATTCCATAGAATATGACCCGAATAGATCGGCATTTATTGCTTTATTGATTTATGCTGATGGTGAAAAGCGATATATCATAGCACCGCATGGAGTTAAAGTAGGGGAAAAATTAATGTCGGGACCCGGTGCGGATATTAAAATTGGTAACAGTCTTCCGTTGCTTAACATTCCTGCGGGAGCGTTTGTTCATAATGTAGAACTTCGAGCAGGAAAAGGCGCGCAGCTTGCAAGAAGTGCCGGTTCGTCAGTACAAATTATGGCAAAGGATGGAAATTTTGTTCAAATAAAATTACCTTCCGGTGAAGTGAGAAATGTTCCCAATAACTGTTATGCAACGATTGGAGTTGCAAGTAATTTGGACCATGAAAATATCAGTCTCGGTAAAGCGGGTCGTTCACGATGGCTTGGCATAAGACCACAGTCGCGTGGAGTTGTACAGAATCCTTGTGACCACCCACATGGTGGTGGTGAAGGTAAATCACCGCAAGGCAATCCGCATCCTGTTTCGCCCTGGGGTTGGCATACAAAAGGCATGAAGACGCGAAATCCAAAGGCGCGCTCAAACAAATATATTGTAAAACGTCGAAAGTGAAATTGGTAATCGCATGAGTCGTTCAGTTAAAAAAGGGCCGTTTGTTGATACGAAGCTTTCAAAGAAGTTAGAGACGATGAACAAGGGCGGTCAAAAAAAAGTAATTAAAACATGGTCGCGAGCGTCATTGATTACGCCGGACTTTGTAGGTCACACATTTGCCGTTCACAACGGCAACAAATTTATTCCCGTGTACATACATGAAGGTATGGTAGGACACAAGCTTGGTGAATTCGCACCGACGAGACTCTTTCGCGGACATCCCGGACTAAAAACCGAAGGAGCGACAGGATAATTTTTATGTTAGAAGCAAGAGCATTAAATCGTTATATCAGTACTTCGCCTCGAAAGATGCGTTTGGTTATTGACCTCATTCGCGGCAAATCGGTTGATGAAGCATTGAGTATTTTACATTTCTCTCCAAAGCATGCCTCGAGAGATGCAGAACGAGTTTTATTGTCTGCGGTTTCCAATCTTCATAACAAGGATGAAGGAGCGCGTTTGGAAACGAGTGAAATGTTTGTAAAAGAAGCCTACGTTAATGAAGGTCCTTCTGCAAAAAGAATGTTGCCTGCACCCATGGGGCGGGCATACAGAATGTTAAAGCGTTCAAACCATGTTACAATTGTTGTTGCACAGAAGCCACGCAAAGTGAAAAAAGCTTCAGTCGCAAAGCAGAAACAAACCGAACCAACAAAACAATAGGAGATCGTTTGGGACAAAAAGTACATCCGATAGGATTTCGTTTGGGAACTATTCGCACATGGGACTCAAACTGGTATGATGAAAAAGATTTTGCAGGTAAACTCAAAGAAGACGAGCAGATTCGACAGTATATTCGTAGCCGTTTCAAAAAGGCTGGAGTATCAAAAATATTAATTGAACGCACACCCAAGCGTGCAGCAATAACGATACATACCTCGCGTCCGGGAATCGTCATCGGAAGAAGCGGAAAAGAAATTAGTCAGTTGGAAGAAGAACTGAAGAAAATTACAAACAAAGACGTTAAAATATTTATTAATGAAATCAAGAGACCGGAACTTGATGCATATCTCGTAGCAGAAAATGTTGCATCACAGTTGGAGGGAAGGATTTCATTTAGAAGAGCAATGAAGACGGCAATGACCTCAGCGATGAGGATGGGTGCCGAGGGAATAAAAATTATGTGCGGCGGTCGTTTGGGCGGTGCGGAAATTGCTCGCTCGGAACAATATCGTGAAGGTCGTGTTCCGCTTCATACGGTTCGTGCGGATATTGATTATGCACAGGCGACTGCAAGAACCATTTATGGTGCAATCGGTGTCAAGGTTTGGATCTGCCGTGGTGAAATTCTTGAAAGAATCGGAAAGTAAGTTTAGAAAAATAAAAAATGTTATTACCCAAAAGAGTTAAATATCGAAAAGCACAGCGTGGAAGAATGCGTGGAATTGCCACGCGCGGGGCAACTATTTCTTTCGGAGATTTTGGTTTGAAAGCAATGGAACCCGGTTGGATAACCCAGCGTCAGATTGAGGCATCGCGCGTAGCGTTAACACGTTTGATGAAGCGAGAAGGAAAAGTTTGGATTCGAATTTTCCCCGACAAGCCGGTGACGAAAAAGCCTGCTGAAACCCGTATGGGTAGTGGAAAAGGCGCACCTGAATTTTGGGTTGCCGTAGTGAAACCAGGGACGATTTTGTTTGAACTTGGTGGAATAAATAAAAAAATTGCAGAAGAAGCATTTCATCTCGCGATGCACAAGTTGCCTATTAAAACCAAAGTAGTTGTTCGACCAACGTATGAGGGTGCTTAAAATATGCCGTTAATGAAAGTTACTGAAATGCGCGGAATGGCCGAAGTAGAATTGGCAAAACGCATTCTTGAAGAAGAAGAAAATTTAGCACACTTAAAATTCCAAAAAGCTACTAGTCAGCTTGAAAGCCCGATTAAAATTCGTACGACACGAAGAACGATTGCTCGCATGAGAACGGTTTTACAGGAGCTTCAAACAAAGATGGCTGCAACAGCCAAGACGCAGGAAAAGAAAAATGCTTGAACGAACCGACAAACGTAAGACACGCGTAGGAAAAGTTGTTAGCACGAAGATGCAGAAGAGTATTGTTATTGCAATCGAACGTCGTGTGAAACATGCGTTGTTTAAAAAATATTATAAACTCACAACAAAACTTATGGCGCATGATGAAAAACAAGAGGCTACCATAGGCGATAAAGTGAAGATAATGGAAACACGGCCTATCAGTTCGCGAAAACGATGGAGACTCGTGGAAATTATTGAGAAAGCAAAGTAAGAGAACTATCCATGGTACAGGAAGAAACGAATTTAGTTGTAGCAGATAATTCCGGTGCAAAAAAGGTACGTTGCATTAGAATTTTGGGCGGACATGACAGACGCTATGCAGGTGTCGGAGATTTAATTGTCGTATCTGTGAAGAGCGCAATTCCCGGGGCGGGCGTGAAAAAGGGTGAAGTTTCCCGCGCTGTCGTGGTTAGAACGACAAAAGAGACGCAGCGGAAAGATGGTTCTTATATTCGATTTGATGAGAATGCCGCTGTATTATTGAATGCTCAGGGCGAACCACGAGGAACCCGCATCTTTGGTCCGGTTGCGCGTGAGTTACGCGATAGAAATTACATGAAAATCATTTCGTTAGCGCCTGAAGTATTATAAAAGTTGATTGATATGAATATTCACAAAAATGACCAAGTAAAAGTAATTGCAGGAAATGCACGTGGAAAAACCGGAAAGGTATTGAAGGTTTTTCGTGATGTGGATCGCGTAATCGTTGAAGGCGTAAATATTATTAAACGTCATACTAA
Organism: Ignavibacteriota bacterium; assembly: GCA_016212665.1. Taxonomy (NCBI): domain Bacteria; kingdom Pseudomonadati; phylum Ignavibacteriota; species Ignavibacteriota bacterium. The sequence continues at coordinate 105,106 of JACREZ010000009.1, read as the reverse complement.
GCCCAATGTGAAGAATCCGCAGGGCGGCGTAGTTCAGAAAGAAGCGCCAATTAATGTATCGAATGTGATGGTGATTTGTCCCAAGTGCGGTAAGCAAACTCGTATCGGGCATAAATCAATACAGGATACTATTTCAGCCAGGAAAAAAACCATGCGCATTTGTAGAAAATGCGAAGAAATGTTTTAAGACAAATAAGTAACGATGGCAAAAGATAAAAAGAAAACAGACGCAGCGGAAGAAAAAAAGTCTCCCGCCCAGCAACACGGTGATGAAAAGGGCATTTCGCCCAGAATGTATGAACTCTACACAACTACTGTTATTGCCGATTTGATGAAACGGTTTAATTACAAAAATGTTATGCAGGTTCCGCATCTCAAGAAAATTTGTGTAAATGTTGGTGTCGGCTATGGTACGCAGGATGCAAAAGTAGTTGATACTGTTGCGAAAGACCTTGAACTCATAGTAGGACAAAAAGTAGTAACGACTAAAGCAAAGAAGGCAATTTCAAATTTTAAGTTACGCGAGGGTATCCCGATTGGTATTCGGGTGACCTTACGACGTCAGAGAATGTTTGAGTTTCTTGACAGATTTATTAGTGTCGCTGTTCCGCGTCTTAGAGATTTTCGTGGTTTCTCCGATAAGTCATTTGATGGTAGAGGGAACTATACGCTTGGAATCAAAGAACATATTATTTTCCCTGAAATTGATATTGATAAAGTAACAAGAATGTTCGGTATGGATATTACGTTTGTAACTTCAGCGAATACGGATCAGGAAGCATACGAAATGCTGAAAGCAATCGGGATGCCGTTTGTGAAACGAGACGAACCTGTTGAACAACAATCTTCAGCAAAGTAAGGAACCGCAATGGCAAGATTAGCAATGGTCGCGAAAGCGAAACGAACACCAAAATTTGAAGTACGAAAACATAATCGTTGCGGAGTATGTGGACGTCCGCGGGCATATCTCCGAAAATTCGGCATGTGCAGATTATGCTTCCGTTCACGCGCACTTGATGGAAAAATACCCGGTATTGTGAAAGCAAGTTGGTAAGAAAGAAAGAATGAATACAACAGACCCAATTGCAGATTTTTTAGCTCGCATCAACAATGCAATTCGAGCAGGACATAAAAAAGTTGATATCCCTGCATCGAACATGAAACGAGCGCTCTCAAAAGTTTTAGCAGAACATAATTTTATTAACGGCTATACTGAACTTCAGGATTCTCCTCAGGGAACGATTCGGCTTGCATTGAAATATATGTCAGGCACAAATGCGATTCAAGGATTAAAAAGAGTTAGCCGACCTGGACGAAGGTTGTATGTTCCATCGTCTGAAATTCCCCGCGTGTTAAACGGTTTAGGCATGGCAATTATTTCCACATCGAAGGGAATTTTGACAGATGCTCAAGCTAAAGAAGCAAATGTCGGCGGTGAAGTTTTATGTTTTGTTTGGTAGATTTGAAAGGATAAAGAGTGTCAAGAATTGGCAGAAAACCTGTTCCGGTAGCAAAGGGTGTGAAGATTGAAAAATCATCTGACATACTCAAAGTGAAGGGACCCAAAGGAGAGTTAACGGCAAAAGTACCAACTTCAATTAGTATTGAAGTCAAGGAATCAGAATTATTTATCACCCGTTCTTCTGATGAAAAAAGTCAACGTGCTTTACATGGAACATGGCGCGCACTCATTAATAATTTGGTAAAGGGTGTTTCGGAAGGATTTCAACGCAAACTTGAAATTGTGGGCGTCGGTTACAAGGCTGAAATGAAAGGGAAGAGACTTCAATTAAACCTGGGGTATTCTCATCCGATTATTTTCGTCCCGCCGGACTCCGTTAAGGTTGAAGTTCCTATTCCGACGAACATTTTAGTTTCAGGAATTGATAAACAATTAGTCGGTCAGGTTGCATCGAAAATTCGTTCCTTCAGACCACCGGAACCTTACAAGGGTAAAGGAGTGAAGTATGAAGGTGAATATATTAGAAGAAAAGCAGGTAAAGCCGCGGCAACAGCCGGAGCGAAATAAGCATGAGTACAAAAACACATAGTTCCCGACGGGAGCGAATAAAAAAGCATATTGAGAAAACCGTTCGCGGTACGACAGCACGTCCTCGCTTGGTTGTGTATCGAAGTTTGAAACACATCTATGCTCAACTTGTTGATGATACGAGTTCAAAAACAGTACTCGGAGTTTCAACATTGTCTGAAGGTGTGAAAACCGTGTTACAAACAGGTGCAAAAGATAAAAAATCAATTGCGAAGCAAGTTGGAATTGCGGTAGCAAAAAAAGCAATTGAGAATAATATCAAGACAGTTGTATTCGATAGAAACGGATACCAATATCATGGAGTCGTGAAGTCGTTAGCAGAAGGTGCACGAGAAGGCGGATTAGTTTTCTAAGCACGCAACCGTTCGTACGGCTTCGAGCATTGCCGGATCGTCTAATGGTAGGACAGCGGCCTTTGGAGCCGTCAGTCATGGTTCGAATCCATGTCCGGCAGCAAATAAATAAAAGTATGAAATTTATCTATCATCGTTTTACATTTGGAGAATCGTTTGAAAAGAGTTAAAGCAAGTGAATTAGACCTCAAGGATCGGTTAGTAGCAATCAACCGTGTCGCAAAGGTAGTGAAAGGCGGTAAACGCTTTAGCTTCAGTGCGCTCGTTGTTGTTGGTGACGGAAATGGTCACGTAGGTATCGGTCTGGGAAAAGCAAACGAAGTTCAGGACGCAGTCGCAAAAGGCGTAGAAGAAGCCAAAAAGAATGTTGTAAAAGTGAACATAGGCAGAGGAACTATTCCTCATGCAGTTCTCGGACGTTTTGGCGCGTCAAGAGTTATGTTGAAACCGGCTTCACCCGGAACAGGACTTATTGCCGGTGGCGGTGTGAGAGCAGTGTTGGAGTCTGCCGGTGTAAAAGATGTTTTAACGAAATCCATTGGCTCATCGAATCCTCAAAATGTCGTGAAAGCGACAATGCAGGGATTAATGACCTTACGTGATGCCGCGGCGGTAGCGATGAACCGCGGTACATCAATTAATAAATTATTCAGTATGACTGTAGAAGCAACGACGAACTAAAACTATGGCAAAGAAACTTCGAATAACACAGCTTGTCAGCCAGATTGACTGTTTGGAAAAACAAAAACGTACTATTGAAGCGCTTGGACTCGGACGACCATCATATTCAGTGATTAAATCTGATACACCAATCATTCGCGGGATGATCACACGAGTACGACATCTCATTAAAGTCGAAGAAATAGACGCAGCTTAAATTTACAAGTAAGAGTTTAATACAATGACAAAAGGTCTTAATAATTTACAGTACGCAGAAGGTTCACGGAAACGCGTAAAGCGCATAGGTCGTGGACAAGGTTCGGGGCATGGCGGTACAGCGACGAAAGGAAACAAAGGAGCGCACTCACGTTCCGGCGCAAAGTTTCGTAATTGGTTTGAAGGCGGACAGATGCCTTTAAACCGTCGTATCCCTAAAGTCGGTTTCTTCAGTCCGTTCCGGGTAGAATATCAAGCGGTAAACGTTGCACGTCTTGAAGAACTTGCAAGTAAGGGAAAACTTACGGCAGAAAAAATTGACCCTGCATTTTTATTTTCTATAGGTGCGATTTCTTCACGAACTCAGCCGGTTAAGATTCTTGGCGAAGGGGAAATCAAAACAAAGTTGAACATTGTTGCTCACGCTTTTAGTGAGACAGCAAAACAAAAAATTGAATCAGCAGGCGGTTCAGCACAAACAGTTGCAACAAGTTCACGGTAAGAAGTGAAACACGATGGTTAGATTAAGCGAAAGTTTTCGAAATATCTTCAAGATTCAGGAATTAAAGCAGCGAATAATTTACACTGCTTTACTCTTGATTGTCGTTCGTATTGGCTCACATGTTACGCTTCCCGGTGTTGATGGGAAAGTGCTTGTCGAAGCAACCAAGAGCCGTGTAGGTGACACACTTTTCGGCTTGTATGATTTATTCGTCGGTGGTGCATTCAGTAATGCCGCCGTTTTTGCGCTTGGTATCATGCCGTACATCAGTGCCTCAATTATTATTCAGTTACTTGGCGCTGTCATTCCTTATTTCCAGAAATTGACAAAAGAAGGAGAAGAAGGAAGAAAAAAGATTACTCAACTTACGCGTTATGGAACCGTGTTTATCTCCATTCTGCAAGCATGGGGAATGAGTGTTCAGTTGATGAGTATGAATGCAGGCGGAGTTCCCATCGTTCATGCGGCGGTGAGTCCGTTTATGTTTCAATTCTCGACGATGATTGTTCTCACTGCAGGAACAATTTTTGTCATGTGGCTTGGAGAGCAAATAACTGAACGAGGAATAGGTAATGGTATTTCATTGATTATCTTTATTGGTATCATTGCTCGTTTCCCTAACGCGATACTCGATGAATTTCAGTTATTGCGCTCAGGAGTTCGTGGACCGATTATCGAATTAATTATTCTCGCGCTCATGGTGTTAATCGTAGCAGGTGTTATTATGATTACACAGGCGACTCGAAGAATTCCTGTTCAATATGCAAAGCGAGTGGTCGGACGAAAAGTGTACGGTGGAGTTACTCAGTACATTCCGATGCGTGTAAATACAGCAGGCGTTATGCCAATTATTTTTGCACAGTCGCTCATGTTCATACCGAACACGATTCTGACATTCTTCCCGGACAGTGAATTTATGCAGTCAATTGCAGGGTATTTTCAATACACTTCGATTACCTATTCGGTTGTGTATGCGTTAATGATTATCTTCTTCACATATTTTTACACAGCAGTCGCATTCAACCCGAAAGACGTTGCTGAAAACATGCAGAAGCAAGGCGGCTTTATTCCCGGTATTCGACCCGGAAAACATACTTCAGATTTTATTGATAACATTCTCACGAAGATTACACTTCCCGGTTCAATTTTTCTTGCCATCGTAGCAATTCTTCCGGGGTTCATGATGAACATGGGTGTTACTTCAAGTTTTGCAAGTTTCTTTGGCGGTACGAGTTTGTTGATTATCGTTGGCGTTGGTCTTGATACATTACAACAAATTGAATCTCATTTGTTGATGCGCCACTACGATGGATTTATGAAGAGCGGTAAGCTCAAAGGCAGAAGATTTTAATTGGTAAGATGGTTCTGCTCTTTGTCAGCAGGATATGTCGAAAGCATTAATTAAATCTCCGTATGAAATTGAACTCATACGAAACAGCAGTCGGATTGTCGCTGAAGTATTAAGATTGTTAGGTCAGATAATTCGCCCGGGAATCAGTACAAAAGAATTAGATAGTTTTGCTGAGGATTTCATTCGCTCGCAAGATGCTGTTCCGGCGTTCAAAGGTTACGGATTTAACAAGCATAATAAATTTCCGGCAAGTATTTGTGCCTCGGTTGATGACCAGGTTGTTCATGGAATTCCGAATGACTACCATCTAAAAGAAGGGGAAATTATCTCCATTGATGTCGGAGTAAAGAAAAATAATTACTTCGGTGATGGTGCGTGGACGTATCAAGTCGGAAGAATATCTGACGCGAAACTGCGGCTGTTGAGAATAACAGAAGAGTCACTGTACGAGGGAATAAAGCAAGCGACAAACGGAAATCGTGTTTGCGATATTTCTCAGGCAGTACAAACACATGTAGAAAGTAACGGGTACTCGGTCGTCAGAGAATTAGTTGGTCATGGAGTTGGAAGACAACTTCATGAGAAGCCGAATATCCCGAACTTTACAGAAAAAAGCCCGACGATGAAATTAGTGCCGGGCATGACAATCGCAATTGAGCCGATGGTGAATGCAGGTGCGTACGATGTGTTTACCGATTCGGACGGTTGGACAGTAAAAACAGAAGATGGGTTTCCATCTGCTCACTTTGAGCATACGGTTTTAATAACGGAAAATGGCGCAGAAATATTAACAGTGTAAGGAACTGAATGGCAAAACAAGGTCCCATTACAATTGATGGAGTGATAACTGATACATTGCCCAACGCGATGTTCCGTGTGAAACTCGACAATGGACATGAGATATTGGCAGTCATCTCCGGTAAAATGAGAATGAATTATATAAGAATATTAGTTGGCGATAAAGTCACAGTCGAAATGTCGCCATACGATTTGACTAAAGGACGTATCATCTACAGATATAAATGAGTAAGAAATGAAAGTTCGTTCATCAGTAAAGAAATTATGTGATAATTGTAAAATTATCAAACGCAACGGCGTTGTGCGGATTATTTGTAAAAATCCAAAACACAAACAACGTCAGGGTTAATCAGTAACAATTAAGTGAAAGGGTAATACCGCGTGGCTCGTATCGCCGGAGTTGATTTACCAAAACAAAAACGTTCAGAAATTGGTCTGACATATATCCATGGCATCGGCAGAACAAGTGCGAAGAAAATTCTTACTTCTGCAGGTGTGGATTTTAATAAACGCGTAAGTGAGTTAACGGATGAAGAAGTAGCAAAAATCCGTTCCATTATTACAAGCGATTTTAAGGTCGAAGGCGCATTACGCAGTGAAGTGCAAATGAACATCAAACGATTGATGGACATTAACTGTTATCGCGGTCTCCGTCATCGGAAAGGATTACCTGTGCGCGGACAACGTACGAAAACAAACTCGCGTACGCGCAAAGGGAAACGTAAGACAGTCGCCGGCAAGAAGAAAGCCGCAGCGAAGAAGTAATTTCAGAACAGGATTATTATGGCAAAACAAAGTAGTGCTTCTGCGGCTGCAGCAAAAAAGAAACGCCGCGTTCAGGTTGATGTTACCGGGAAAGTTTTTATCAAGGCAACATTCAACAATGTCCAGGTAACTATTGCCGATGTCTATGGCAATGTTATCAGTTGGTCTTCAGCAGGAAGAAACGGATTCAAAGGTTCACGGAAAAATACCCCGTTTGCCGCTCAGGTTTCAGCAGAAGCCGCCGCAAAGGAAGCGTACGACTTAGGATTACGGAAAGTGGATGTCTTTGTCAAAGGTCCGGGTTCCGGTCGTGAAGCGGGCATTCGTTCATTGACTACCTGCGGATTGGAAGTTCTGAGTATTCGGGACATCACGCCGATTCCACACAACGGTTGCCGACCACCAAAACGCCGTCGTGTCTAATTCAGTTTTATTGTATTGTTGATCAAGTAAGGAAAATATGGGTCGTTATTTAGATTCAAGTTGTCGTTTATGCCGAAGAGAACGTACGAAGTTGTTCCTCAAAGGAACAAAGTGCTTCACTGAAAAATGTCCGGTTGAGCGGAGAGGGTATCCTCCTGGCCAGCATGGACAATCTCGCCGTCAGAAAACGTCGGAGTACGGAGTTCAGCTTCGCGAGAAGCAGAAAATCCGTCGTATGTATGGATTAATGGAAGAACAATTTCATCAGTATTTTGAAAAAGCATTAGCCCAGCCCGGAAGAACGGGCGAAAACTTAGTGAAATTGTTAGAACGTCGGTTGGATAATGTTGTGTACCGTATGGGATTTGCTCCATCGCGCAAAGCAGCGCGGCAACTTGTCAATCATGGACATTTGTTGGTCAACGATAAAGTGGTAACAATACCATCGTATCTCATTCGCCCCGGTGAAGTAGTACAAATCCGGGAGCGGAGTAAGAAAATGGAAGTTTTTCATTCTTCGATGAAGCGCATAAAAGATACAATGCTACCGACATGGGTAAGTTTAGACAAAGCAAAAATGGCAGGAACGTTCTTGAGTATTCCGGAGCGTGCTGACATTCCGCTGAATGCAAACGAACAACTTGTTGTTGAGCTTTATTCAAAGTAATTGCAGGATTATCGAAAAGGAAACACATGGGAACACCCAATTTTCAGATGCCGGATAAAATCCAGCTCGATGAAGCGAGTTATACCGATTCATTCGGTCGATTCAGTCTTCAGCCGCTCGAGAAAGGATTTGGCGTCACAATCGGAAATGCGTTCAGGAGAGTTTTGTTATCATCACTCCCCGGCGTCGCATTTACGAGTCTCCATATTCGCGGCGTTCAGCACGAATTCTCAACCATCCCGGGAGTCGTTGAAGACCTCGTTGAACTCATCCTCAATTTGAAATCAGTCCGTATGAAATTAGTGGACAAGAAAATTTCGAATGTTGAGTTACAACTCTCCGGTCCGAAACGAATTACTGCCGCTGATTTTCAAAAGGCAAATCCGGGAATCGAAATTCTCAACCCCGACCTTCACATTGCCACGATGAATGCAGGCGCTGAGATTGATATGGAATTGAATATCGGGAAAGGACGTGGATATGTTTCTTCGGAAGAAAATAAACGTCCCGACCAACCGATGGGAACGATTGCCATTGATTCCATTTTTACTCCGATTAAAAACGTTCGTTATTTTATTGAACAGACACGAGTCGGTCAACAGACCGATTACGAAAAACTGATTCTTGAAGTAGAGACGGATGGTTCCATAACACCGGACGATGCGCTGGTACAATCGGCAAAGATTCTCAATGAGCATGTGAACCTGTTTCTCCAGTTTCAATTCCGCGGCGAAAGCGCAGAGGAATTGAAAGAGAAAGACATGGAACACGCCCGTATCAAAAAAATCCTTACAACGGATATTGATGATTTGGAATTATCCGTTCGTTCGCACAACTGCCTTCGTGCGGCAAACATTAAAACAATTTCCGACCTTGTTCGAAAGGATGAGGGGGAGTTGCTCAAGTTCAGGAATTTCGGTAGAAAATCCCTTGCCGAATTGACAGAACTCGTGGAAACAAATGGTCTCACGTTCGGTATGGACGTTGACAAATACTTGAAAGAAGTTGTAAAGTAATCATCATCGGATAGAATTTAGAAATGCGTCACAGAAAAGCAGGTAGAAAATTAAAACGAACGGCAAGCCACAGGAAAGCGCTCTTATCGAATCTTTCCACTTCTGTTCTTCGTCATAAGAAAGTGAAAACTACGCTTGCCAAAGCGAAGGAAGTTCGTATGCTTGTTGATAAACTTATCACGCGGGCAAAGAACACACTCGGAACAGAAAATGTTGCCGCAGGAGTTCATGCACGCCGAATGGTTGCACGGTACGTAAAAGACAGAGCAGTCGTTAAAGAACTCTTCACTGAAATCGCACAGAAAGTTGCCGAGAGACCGGGCGGTTATACCCGCGTGGTCAAATTAGGTCAACGTTGGGGCGATGGCGGCGAAGTTGCTATCGTCGAGTTGGTGGATTATAATACCGGGCAGGCAGCGCCGAAGAAACCGACGGAAAAGAAGAAAGCAAAGGAAACCGAAGCGACCGCTTAATAAGTCATCTTAGATTATCAATGAATGGACTTCACGTAACTGTGGAGTCCTTTTTTTTTTGCCTCGTCAATAGTTTAGGTCTGCCGTTTATTGTATCAGATATTCCCTATGAAGTTCCCGGAGAATCTTTATTTTTTCTTCCAGAGATTTATCCGTGAAATCATAGGATGTTTCCCCACCGGAAAACGCGCCGCTGATTGCTCCGACAAGAAAACCTGTTGCGGCTCCCAGCACCGCTCCCCCTAACGCATGTCCGGCAGGTCCGATATCAATAAAACCGCCGCGGGGTTTGGTGTACGAAGCAATACCGATAACACCACCTGCAACTGTACCGACGAGCGTTCCTGTCCCTGCTCGTTTCCAAAAAGAGGATTCTATGTACTGGTGTAACGACTTCACTGAATCAACAGGAAGGGAGACGATACCATTTTGCGTTTGGAATACAACCGTATCTCTTTGTAAACTACTAATCGTAACTTCACGCAATGTATCCAGAGAACGTGTTACGACCGTCCACGCGGGAGATTGTGAGAATATAAGAACAGGAGATATGAACGTTAACATCAATGTTGCAATGAGAAAAAATTTCATGTGTGTACTGTAGTAGTGGAAAATAGAGGTGAACAGCGGCTACAATATCGAAAGATAAACAAAGGTATGAGAGATTTCGAGTCAGTTTAAAATTGTTGAATGATAGTAGGACAGACACTTGCTTATGTCTGTCCTACAACTTTGAAAGGATCTCGAAGACTGAAACGATGCGAATACCTATTTGAGTATCATAAACTTTTTTGTTTCAACAAAATTCCCGCTTTGCAATCGGAAAAAATACAGACCTGTCGGGACTGTTGCACCTGAAAACATTTCCTGATAGTTTCCGGCATCTCGTTTTTCATTCACCAGAGTTTCGATTTCGTGCCCCTGTATATCGAATATCTTCAATGTAACGAATGATGCCTTCGGTAATTCAAATGAAATGGTGGTGCTTGGATTACATGGATTCGGGTAATTCTGTTGTAAGGTAAAATCAGATGGAAGGAGTTCTTCCTGAACTGAAACAATATCGGCGGTTTTATACAGCATGCCGGTAGCGCTCGCATAGACATATCCATTGAAGAGTGCGAAACTTTTTACTCCATCCGAGTTGATGCCGGTGCCTGTGCGGTTTGTCCACGTTGCTCCGTTGTCGGCTGATGTAAAAACTTTTCTATCTCTTGTTCCCAGAAAGAGAAGACCCTGATGTACTTCCAAACAATACGGTTCGTTCGATGTTGTTGTTTTTGTCCACGTATTCCCTTCATCGCTCGAGCGATAAAGACTACTGTCGGATGTTCCGCAAACGAGGATGCCATTGCTTACAGTTAAACCGCCATCCTTCGTATTGATTGGAGAATTGCTCAGCGTCGTGAAGGTTTCACAGACATCAGTAGATTTATGAATCCCCGTGTATGCTCGTACATAGAAGTTGCCATTCAATCGTACAATGTTTTTCGAAATGCCTTCATACAATTCGCTATAGGTCCAGGTTGTTCCGCCGTCTATGGATTTTGTTATTTTCGGGTTGCTTTTCCAACCGGCAATGATGGTATCGCCGTTTGCATACAATGTGGTGTTCAATGTTCCTGCGTTAGGAGCGGCACCTGAGAGTTCAGTCCAGTTTGCGCCGAAGTCAACCGACTTATAGAGTTTCCCCATCGCCCCGGAATATAACACGCCATTGAAGTTATGGATGGTGACATTATAATACACATTGGAATACACGGGAGTCATTCCGGTAACAGCATGAACCCATGTAGTTCCGTCAGTTGTGTAATAGACGCCGAGTGCAGTTGCAATAAATAATTTATTGTCGGCAACGAGCATTTGCTCGACAGAAGGATACGGCGTTGTGGCTGTTGTCCATTGTTGGGCGTTGAGTTGAACAGTGAACGCAATCATGATTATTGTTATAAGGTAAGGTATTTTCATTGTAGTTATTTCCTATTTTGTTTGCTATTGTCGCGTCAAGGAATGGTCGATGACGCCCGAGAAAAAAACACTTATTGAGTAGTGAAAATAACGTGCGAGTTTTTAACTAACTTTTTTAACCTTCAATGTTAAATCAACTCGCTCAACAATTTCGACCACATGACCTTTTTCAAGTATTTCATCTGATTGAGCATACCAAACAGTTCCGTGGTATTCTACCTTCCCATCAAGTTTATTGGGTTCAATTTTTGACAATACTATTGCTTTTTCTCCTTTGATGTCATCAAAGGATTGACCTGGCTTGAGTTTACCAAATATTTTTCCTTTGAATGTATCACTTAATGTATTTCTGAAAAATACAAGTGAAACTAATGAAATGATAAGAAACATTAATATCTGAACAGTCAGTGAATCAATTATTCCTATCCAAGTAATCATAGCAACTATAAAAGCACCAATTCCAAAAAAGAAAAAAATGAATCCATAATTATAGATTTCAACCAACAAAAAAAATATTCCCAGCAAAAACCAGAATAATGCTGATGTCAAAAAAGTATTCATAGTTATTTGATGCGTTTATTTGACTTCTTTCTTCATCATATCAAATATTTTTCCAAATGATCCAACAATTCCGGCAACATTTGAAAGATCGGAAGGTATGATCATTGTATTGTTGGTCTTTGCCAACTTTCCAAATTCGTCGAGATAGTGTTCAGCAATTCGAAGATTAACTGCATCCATTCCTCCTTGTTCATTTATTGCTGTAGCAATTTCGCGGATTCCTTTTGCCGTCGCTTGTGCCACTCTTTCTATTTCCTGTGCTCTTCCTTCTGCTTCATTGATTCGTTTCATTCTTTCACCTTCGGAGACTGCTATTGCTTGCTGTTTCTCCCCTTCAGCACGATTAATTTTTGCTTGCCTATCGCCTTCTGATTCTGCAATCAAGGCTCTTTTTTCCCTCTCTGCTCTCATTTGTTTCTCCATCGCATCTTTTATACTTGTAGGTGGTATTATATTTTTTATTTCGTGTCTGGTAACTTTCAAACCCCAAGGTGACGATGCTTTATCTACTGCTGCAACGATCTCTGCATTGATATTTCCCCTTTCCTCAAACGTTTTGTCTAATTCAATTTTACCTATTTCACTTCGCATTGTTGTCTGAGCGAGTTGTGTTGTTGCAAACACATAATTTGTTACTCCATAAGATGCTTTTACAGGATCGAATATCTGCATGTATAATATCCCGTCAACTTCAACCGCAATGTTGTCTTTTGTAATGCATGATTGAGGTTGAACCTCGACAACCATCTCTTTCATGGAATGCTTATATGCAACTTTGTCCAAAAATGGTATTAAAATATGAAAACCTGCCTCAAAAGTTACATGATATTTTCCCAACCTCTCAATAATAAAAACTGTTTTTTGAGGGACCACTCGGGCAGATTTCAATAAGACTATGATAATGAAGAGAGTCAGTACGAGAAAGATTGCTATTTCCATTTTGTTTCTCCTTTCGAATTTAAATATATGTTAGTAAACCGATAATAATGTACAGTAAAAAAATATTGTGCTTGTATGAAATAAATTGATTGTCCTGTCGGGACTTCCGTCCCGACAGTTTTTTATACTTAAACGATTTATCAATCATCCCACCACCGCGCTATAAATTTCGCTCGGGTTTCCCATTTCGCCGCGGGTGTTTTCCCAGAACAAAATATAATAGACCGTCTTTCCTAAATCGGACTGTTGGAACGAGTAGAAATAGGGAGAGTTTGTATCGAATCCCGCGTGGAAACATTCACGGTAATCGGCAGGCGGCGGTCCGCCAATCTTCATATAGACTTGCACCCCGCGATATTTATCCGGTTTCTTTTTCTTCAACGGTGTTGCCGAGTCAACGAAATATACTTTGTGTTGGAGGTGAAGAGAAAAATCAATCCGCACAATCGGGATGGTGGATGGGCGGTTCGCGCGGGTTTTGACTGTGTCGCGTTGTGGTAAGTTTAATGCGGCGAGGTCATCGTTGGTAACGGTTTCGCTTGCATACACTTTCTTGATGTCACGCCTGAGTTCCGCTTCGAGCGCCTGTCGTGCAGTATTTTTTTCCTGCTTCGCCGCCCGCGCCGCATTTTGTGCGACGATATCGGCGGCGTATTTTGCCTGCCATGCATCGCTCAATGTTTGCATGTTTGATTTGTTGGTATCTGTTAAGCCGAACTTTGCGTGGTCGGCTTCGGTTTTCGCCCGAAAGTTTGATTGAAAATGATCAAACTCATTATCGGGTTCTGGAATATTATCCATGACTGTCATTCCTTCTGTATGTGTTGAGAATATTGTTGATTAAAAAAAAACTCTTTCACAATGACAATAAATCTATTCTACCATTCAGTGAGGTACTTCCGTACTTCAGGAACACTCCGGCGATACTCAGTGAGTGGTTTCCCAATATCAGTGAATGATTTCCGTAATTCAGTGAACGGTTTCCGAAACTCAGTGAACCATTTCCGAAGTTCAGTGAACCATTTCCTAAGTTCAGTGAACCATTTCCGAAGTTCAGTGAACGGTTTCCGAAGTTCAGTGAGCGATTTCCGAAGCTCAGTGAGCGGCTCACTGAAGGTTATTTTACCCAAAATGGGCTATTTTTGATGATTGTTGAAATTGGTAGGCTTGTGGACTGCTCGCAAGTCTATCTTCCGCCGAGGCGGAAATATCATCTTTTTGTACAATTTTTGGACAAAGAACGATGCCCGTTTTCCCTGAAATACTTCGGGCTTGTTTGATGATAATAACTTGGGAGTTTGTTCTTCCCTTTACGTGGTGCTAATGTTAGAAAAGTTCTGGAAATAAGCAAGCGTTTTATTGAAAATATTTTCTATTTGTGAGTGGTGATTTGTGAGTAGTGAGTAAATCATACCATTTAATCAATCCTAAAATCAAGATGGTCTAATCACAAATCCCGAATCACTACTCACTACTCACTAATCACCAACACATCTTGGCATATCATCTCTAAAAAAGGTATATTTGCACGCCTATTTTGAAATCATCAGTTACAAAATCGCAATACATTCTCACAATACTTATCAAACAAATGAAACGCTTTAACTTTTTTTCGCTTCTGATTCTTGCAACGTTGCTCACGTTATCATCAGTGAGTGCGCAGGAAAAATATGATTCAGCCGCCATTGCTCAAATCAAAGATGAAGGAATGAATCGCTCGCTCGTGATGGAATTTATGAGTTATCTGACCGATGTCTATGGACCTCGCCTGACCTATTCTCCCGGCTACATGCGCGCCGCCGAGTGGGCAAAGCAGAGATTAAGCGCAATGGATTTGAGTGATGTTCATATCGAATCGTGGACACCAATGGGCAAGCCGTGGACGTTAAAAAAATATTCTGCAAACGTGCTTGCCGCGCAAAACTTTCCGCTGATTTCTTTCCCGAAAGCATGGTCGCCCGGAACGAAAGGAGCGGTAACAGGAGAGTTGTTGTATCTCGATGCGACGACTGACAGCGCACTCGATACATACAAAGGTAAGTTGAAAGGGAAATATATTTTATTGAATGATGTGCGTGAAGTAAAAGCGCACTTCGAACCGGAAGCAACACGTGAAGCAGATTCGACATTGTTACAAATGGCAAATGCCGATATGCAACAGCGCGGGCGCGGCGGTCGGAGACAATTCGAGATGACTCCGGAAATGAAAAAGCGCGCGTTAGTTGATTTTCATAAAATGGAAATGGCTGAGAAAGAGGGCGCACTTGGAATCCTCACAATAAGCCGCGGCGATGGTGGAAATATATTTGTTCAAGGGGCGAGTGTTGCCGCTCATCCCGATACTCCGTTTACAAAACGAGTAAGTGCGCAAGACCCGAAAGCGCCGAAAATTCTTCCTCAGTTTTCCGTCGGAGTTGAGCATTACAATCGCCTCGTTCGGATGATTCAAAAAGGAGAGAAGCCGAAGTTGGAAATCAATCTCGAAGTAGAAATGGCAAAAGCGGATTCAGGATACAATATTATTGCAGAGATTCCCGGAACGGATTTGAAAGATGAAATTGTGATGATAGGCGCGCACTTCGACTCGTGGCAAGGAGGAACCGGAGCGACGGACAATGCAACCGGCTCATCAGTCTGCATGGAAGCGATGAGAATTTTGAAAACGCTCGGCTTGAAACCAAGACGAACAATTCGTATCGCATTATGGGGCGGAGAAGAACAGGGATTGATTGGCTCACGTGAATATGTGAAAGCGCATTTCGGAGAACGGGTTGATGCAACGGAACCGAATGGAGTACCGACATACAATTACAAACCGGATGCAGAAAAGTTTTCCGCATACTTTAACAATGATAACGGAACCGGAAAAGTGCGGGGCATTTACATGCAAGGAAACGAAGCAACCCGTCCGATTTTCCGTTCGTGGTTGAAGCCGTTTGAAAGTATGGGCGCATCAACAATCACCATCCGTAATACGGGCGGGACAGACCATCAATCGTTCGATGGAATGTTACTCCCCGGTTTCCAATTCATTCAAGACCAAATTGAATACAGTTCACGCACACATCACTCAACGATGGATGTGTATGAACGCGCTCAGACGGAAGATTTGAAACAAGCATCAGTCATCATGGCGGCGTTTGCATACAACGCGGCAATGCGCGACGAGAAGTTTCCCCGTAAACCAATGCCGAAACCAGAAGCCCCGGCGCATGGAAGTAATTGATTTGTACTTGGTACTTTGTCCTTTGTTGAAAGTCATTTGTCATTAGTCAATGGTCATTGGTCATTTGATAGTAGAATTTTTACTTCATGGAGTTTGTGCTTAGTACTCTGTACTTTGTACTCAAATACTCAAATACTTTTTTAAATTTTTAATTTTTAACTTTGAATTGAGAAGAAGTGAGTTTATTAGTAGTAGGTTCCTTAGCATTAGATACAGTTGAAACACCATTCGGAAGCGTGAAGGACGCGCTTGGCGGTTCAGCGACATATATTTCGACGGCGGCAAGTTATTTCCTTGAGCCGATTCGAATGGTCGGAGTTGTCGGCGGCGATTTTCCAAAGAGCGCAATCGAGTTTTTGGAAGAACGCCATGTTGATACGGAAGGATTACAAATCATCGAAGATGAAAAAACATTTCGGTGGGGCGGTCGTTATCATTACGATTTGAATGCCAGGGATACATTGTTCACAGAGTTGAATGTGTTTGAGCATTTCAATCCGATAATTCCCGAATCGTACAAAGGTTCAACCTACGTTTGTCTCGGCAACATTGACCCGACGTTGCAACGCCGCGTTGTCGAGCAACTCGATAAGCCGCGACTCATTGTCGGCGACACAATGAACTTTTGGATAGACCGAAAGCATAAAGAGTTGATGAAAACGCTTGAATTGATGGACATTCTCATCATTAATGATTCCGAAGTTCGTCTGCTCGCGCAAGACCCGAACCTTGTTCGGGGCGCAAGAAAAATTTTGAAAATGGGACCGAAAGTTCTCATCATTAAAAAAGGAGAGCATGGCGCGTTGCTCTTCACTGAGAAAACATATTTCTCCGCTCCGGCATTTCCGTTAGAAAGTATTTACGACCCGACAGGTGCAGGTGATACATTTGCCGGCGGTTTCATCGGTTGGATTGCGCGGACGGATGATTTATCAGAAGAGAATTTCCGTCGTGCAGTGATTTACGGAAGCACTCTCGCTTCGTTTTGTGTCGAGCGGTTTAGTCTCGAACGATTCAACGATTTGACGTACTTGGAAATTCAGGACCGTTTCCACGAGTTCCGGCAATTAACGAAGTTCGACGATTTGACTCTTTCGTAATTATGAAAGCAATACAATGGGAGTATGATGTTGTAAAATTTATTGACCAAACGAAACTTCCCTTTGAAGAATATTATGTTCGCACAGTAAATTATCAGACCATTGTTGAGGCGATTGTATCATTACAAATTCGCGGAGCGCCGTTAATCGGGATTGCCGCAACGTATGCAGTCGCGTTGGCGGCTCAGAGATTGCTTCAGGCAGACCTTCCGACATTCAAAAGTGAACTCAAAAAAGTTATTAACAAACTGAAAGCAACAAGACCGACAGCGGTGAATTTGTTTAGTTGCCTTGAAATAATGGAGAAGGTAATTGAAAGGATTCAAGATGTTCCGACGGGCATCGGGCTTCTCCAAGAGGAGTCGTCGAATATACATCAGCGAGAAATGTCATATTGCTATTTTCTCGGAAAGCATGGAAATACTCTTCTCCCCGCTCAGGCAAATGTTCTGACAATTTGTAATACAGGCGATTTGGCTACAGCCGGTGCAGGCGGGACTGCGCTTGGAGTTGTTGTCACTGCATCAAAGAAGAAAAAAATAAAAGTGTTTGCATGTGAAACCCGACCGTTGCTTCAAGGCGCGCGATTGACAACGTGGGAATTGATGAAGCGAGGCATTGATGTAACCTTAATAACTGATAGTATGGCGGCATCGTTGATGAAGACGAAGAAGATTGATTGCGTGTTGACCGGCGCCGACAGAATTGCACGCAACGGAGATACGGCGAACAAAATCGGTACATACGGCTTGGCCGTGCTTGCAAAACATCATTCAATTCCGTTCTATGTCATCGCCCCGACATCAACAATTGATACGTCAATTGAAGATGGAACTCAGATTCCTATCGAAGAACGGGATGCTAACGAAGTGAGAGAAGTCTTTGGGACTCCCATCGCGCCCAGCGATGTTCAAGTTTGGAATCCTTCGTTCGATGTCACACCACATGATTTAATCTCGGCAATTGTTACTGAGAATGGAATTCAGTACCCGCCGTTTCAATTGTAATGTCAATGGTCATTGGTCATTTGTTATTAGTCATTCGTCAGTAGTGATTTATTTATTGATAATGTGTAATAGGCCATTTTTCATTTTGCTTTTTTAATTTTTCATTGTTAGTTGTAAAGACAGAAGCCATTGTTCTCCGAACAATCAAGTTCAAAGAATCGAGTAAGATTGTTACGTTCTACACGAAAGAACTGGGGCGCGTTGGTGCAATTGTAAAAGGGGCGCGCCGGGCAAACAGTAAAATAGGCGCGGCGCTTGAGCCGATGTCGCATGTGCAGATTGTACTGTATATCAAAGAGGGGAGAGAAGTTCAAACGGTCGGGCAGTGCGCTTTGCTTTATTCGTATCATCACTTCGCCGCCGACCTTGAGAAACTCTCCGTCGGTTTATCCATCATCGAACTTGTGTATGACATTGCCCACGAACAGGAACAGAACATTCCATTGTTTGAGTTGATGGCAGATTCACTTGCTACGGTGAATAAAACTTCCGCCACCACTGCGATATTATTTTTCTTCATGCTGAAGTTGGCGGAACTTTTAGGATTCGCACCAGTGTTTGGTAACTGTCATCTTTGTAAAAAGGAAATCAACCGGGAGCCGAACGCAGGCAAATGGTTGATGTTCGACTTGCATAAAGGTTCTCCTGTGTGCGAACATTGTTCACCTGCACAACATGGATTGTTTAAAATTTCAGCAGCGGCATTGAACAAACTTCAGCAATTATCGTTTAAAACAACTTCTGATATTGGTGGATTTACGCTTGAACAAAAAGAAGAACACGAAATTGAAGAATTTTTTGCTCGATACTTTCAGTCGCATGTTACGGGTTTCAAGCAATTACGTTCACGGAAAATCTATCACACAAGCAATGACACACGGTGAAACAAGTTTGAAAAAATCAAGTATATTAGTGCAGTAAAAACAAAAAGGAATAATCAATGAATAAAAAATCTGTTCTTGCAGCAATATTTTTAGTAACAATCGGAATCGTGTTTGGAGCGATACTCGTATCGAGTTTCAAAGGCGGAGTGGAATTTGGATTCGCGGGCGATGAGAATGTGAAACTCGGCGCACCGAGTAAACTTCACGATTCAAACTTCGATTCAAAAGCGTTGGGGAAATCGTTCGTGGCTGTTTCAAAAGCGGTAACGCCGACTGTTGTCTATATCAATGTGACAACCAAAGGTGGAAGCGGCGATTCAAAAGATGGGGGACTTCAGGAATTTTTCAAACACTTCGGACCGGACTTTAAGTTTGAAAACCCTGAGCCGCAACAAGGCGCAGGTTCCGGAGTTATCATCAACCCTGAAGGATATATTCTGACAAACAATCACGTCGTCGAAGGCGCGGCAGATGATGGCGTTGAAGTGATTCTCAACGACACGAGAAGATTGAAAGCAACAGTCGTCGGAACTGACCCGACCACCGATTTAGCCGTTGTGAAAGTTGACGGTGAAGATTTACCGACCGCCGCACTTGGAAATTCAGATAGCCTTGAAGTGGGCGAGTGGGTGATTGCAGTTGGTAATCCGCTTGGTTTGCAATCAACGGTAACAGCCGGTATTGTCAGTTTCATTGGAAGAAATATTGGGATTATTGATGCAAGCAATCCATATCGCATTGAAAATTTCATCCAGACAGATGCGGCAATCAATCCGGGAAACAGCGGCGGACCCTTAGTGAATCTTTACGGCGAAGTTGTCGGAATCAATTCAGCAATTGCTACAACGAATGCGAGATATCAGGGATACGGGTTTGCAATTCCGATAAATCTTGCAACGGCGGTTGCATCAGATATTATTAAGTATGGAAAAGTTCGTCGCGGATACATCGGGGTCAGCATTCGGAGCGTTGATGAAACTGATGCGAAAGCATTGGGCTTAAAAAACAAACACGGAGTATTTATTGATAATGTTCAGGTAGACGGTGCCGCCGCAGAAGCAGGATTGAAAGATGGTGATGTTATTCTTTCGATTGATGGAAAAGAAGTGAACGCATCGAACGAATTGCAATCCATGATTGCACAACATCATCCCGGAGATAATGTTACGTTGGAAATCTTCCGTGACGGGAAAACATTCAAGAAATCTGTAACTCTCCGTTCACGCGATGCAGAAACTGTTTCTGCAAGAGATTCAAATCCGAGAAAGAAAGAGAGTGATGAAGAGGAAATGCCAACGAAAACTGCTTCGTTCGAAGACATCGGATTTTCTGTGAAGAATTTAACATCGCAACAGAAAGAAGATTATGAAGTTGAGAATGGTGTGGTTGTGTCTGATGTGAAACGATTCAGCGAAGCATCAAATCGTTCACTGCGCACCGGCGATGTCATTCTCGAAGCCGATAAGAAGCAAATCAAATCGGTGAAAGATTTGAAATCGGTTCTCGAAAATCAGAAGGCGGGTGATGCGGTATTACTTCGTGTAAAACGAAGAGAAGGAACGACGAATTTTATCACGATGCAGATTCCAAAATAAGGACAACGCAGATTTGAATGATGAGGGTTGGGAATATTCCCGACCCTTTTTTATTTTGATGCAATCCAATTACAACTATATGATGACCAAAATACTTTTATTGATATTACTTCTTTCGTTTATAAGTTTATCGCAGCAACGAGGCGAAATTGAACTTGTCGAAACCACTCCCATCGAAACAACGCTCGACAATCCCGACATCCGTGATGCGTATGATGTTTGGCTCGAGATGATAAAACGGGCAGAGAAATCACTCGACATCGAACAATTTTATATTTCACCGGAGAAAGGTGAGCCGCTCGATGCCATTCTCTATGCGATTGAAGATGCGGCGGCTCGCGGTGTTCGTGTTCGGATTATTGTTGATTCGAGAATGTATAAAACGTATCCTGCTGTGATTGATAATTACAAGAATAAATTAAAATATGATGGGACGCCGTTGGAAGGAACTATCGAAACGCATGTCATTGACTTCGGAAAAATTGGAGGGGGAATTCAACATGCGAAGTTCTTTATTGTTGATGATGAAGAATTGTTTCTCGGAAGTCAGAACTTCGATTGGCGGGCGTTAAAGCATATTCAAGAACTAGGAATTCGATTGAAACACAAAGAAGCCGTTCAGGTCTATAAAGATATTTTCGAATTTGATTGGAGACTCTCCGGCAATGCAGAGGAAGCACGATTGAAACCGTTTATCGAACGGAGACAATATGCAACGTCAATGGAAATTATTGAGAGTAATAACGATACGATATTTTTCAAACCGACATGCAGTCCGAAACCATACATTGCCGATACACTTTTGTGGGATGAACCGAACATTGTCAATCTCATTAACAGTGCAAAAGAAGAAGTGTACTTGCAATTTCTTTCGTACTCGACAAAGGCAAGGGACAAAAGTACCTACTCATTAATTCAGGATGCGATGAAGAACGCCGCCGCACGGGGTGTGAAGGTAAAAATGATTGTTTCGGATTGGGAGAAAGACCATCCCGGAGTAGATTCTTTGCAGGCATTATCAACCACGCCGAATATCGAATTGAAATATATGGTTATTCCTGAATGGTCAGGTGGTTATATTTCGTATGCACGGGTTGTTCATTCCAAATTAATTCTCGTTGATGGAAAAGAGTTTTGGCTTGGGACAAGCAACTGTGAGAAAAGTTATTTCTACACTTCACGCAATTTGGGAATTGTAGTAAAGAACAATCGGCTTGCTAAACAACTTCAAAATATTTTCCACAAAAGTTGGAATAGTTCGTATGCAGAACGAATTACTATTGATGCAAAATATGAGGTCAGAGAACATGGAGAGCGAAAATGAGGTTTGTAACTTAGTAGATAAATTTGTACATTTTGCCGTTCAAAAAATTAAGTAAAACACTTGGAGAGGTGGGTGAGTGGCTTAAACCAGCGGTTTGCTAAACCGCCGTACGGGGTCAACCTGTACCGAGAGTTCAAATCTCTCCTTCTCCGCCAACAATAAAACGAAATCCCCATTCACTTGGGGATTTTTTATTTCAAATATTATGACAATATCAGAAAAAATCCGAGTCCGTTTTGCGCCAAGTCCGACAGGTTATTTACACGTCGGCGGTTTGCGTACGGCGCTTTACAATTATCTTTTCGCCCGAAAAAATAACGGCGTGTTTGTTCTTCGCATTGAAGATACAGACCGTACACGCTATGTTGAAGGGGCTGTTGAGAATCTTCTGAAGACTCTTGCTTGGGCTGGATTGGAGTATGATGAAGGACCGCGAATTTCGGATTGCGGATTGTCAATTTCAAATTGTTCTAACTCAATAAATTATCCAGGTGTTGTTCAGGTAGGCGAGTTTGGTTCGTATATTCAATCGGAACGATTAGAGATTTACCAAGAACATGTACAACACCTGATAGAAAAGAAAAAAGCATACTATTGCTTTTGTTCTGCAGAGCGATTAGAACAACTTCGGAATGAACAGCAACAGAAAAATCTTCAAACGAAGTATGATAAGTTCTGTTTGAATCTTTCAGAGGAAGAATTCAAAAAGAAAATTGCTGAAGGGTTGCCTTACGTGGTTCGACTGAATGTTGAACAGAATCAAACAGTTACTGTTGATGATTTGATTCGAGGTCGGGTTGAGTTTAACAGCAACTTGATTGATGACCAAGTGTTAATTAAAAGCGACGGATTCCCGACATACCATCTTGCAAATGTTGTTGATGACCATTTGATGAGGATAACTCATGTTATTCGAGGCGAGGAGTGGTTGCCTTCGACTCCGAAGCATGTGCTTTTGTATGATGCCTTTGGATGGGAGAAACCGAACTTTGCCCATCTTCCGTTGTTGTTGAATCCTGATAAATCAAAACTCAGCAAACGGCAGGGTGACGTTGCAGTGGAAGATTATCGGGCAAAAGGATTTTTGAAAGATGCGCTGATTAATTTTGTCGCATTGCTTGGATGGAATCCGGGGACAGAACAGGAGTTCTTTTATCTGAATGAACTTGTCGAACAGTTTTCGTTGGAACGAGTTCATCAGGCGGGCGCGGTGTTTAATCTCGACAAATTAAATTGGTTGAACTTTGAGCATCTCCGAAAATTGCCGGACGAAGAAGTCTTGATAATGTTGAAGATTGAATTATCAAACAGCAAGTTCAGTGGAAAACAATTTGCAGATGAATATTTGCTTCGAGTTATCGAAGCGATGCGTCCACGTGTTTCGTTTGTTAAGGATTTTATCGAACAGAGTTCCTACTTTTTTGAAGCGCCGGCACACTACGAAGAAGATGCTGTGAAGAAGCGATGGAAAGAAGATACTCCGGTTCACCTCAGAAAACTGATTGAGGAATATTCTTTTTTAGAAAATCCGACAAAAGAAATGTTCGAAGCCGCACTTCATAAAACAGCAGAAGCACTCGGTATCGGAAACGGAAAATTGATTCATGGCGTTCGGCTTTCGGTTTCTGGAGTCAGCGGCGGTCCGGGACTTTATGATATTTTATTTATCTTGGGGAAAGATGAAGTAATCAAGAGAATTCAAATTGCAATAGAGAAAATAACACACCCCTAAATCCCCTCTCAAGAGGGGACTTCCAATTCCCCTCCTTGGAGGGGTTAGGGGTGGGTCGCACATGAGAATAGAAAAACATTTATGGATACAAACACAGACAATAAATCAAACGAGATTATTAAATCGAAAAACTTCATTCAGGAAATCATCGAAGAAGATTTGAAGAACGGCAAAAATGATGGGCGGGTTCACACTCGTTTTCCACCGGAGCCGAATGGTTATCTTCACATCGGTCATGCAAAATCTATTTGCCTGAACTTTGGTTTGGCGCAACAGTACGGAGGAAAGACCAACCTCCGATTCGATGACACCAATCCGACAAAAGAAGAACAAGAGTATGTTGATTCCATCAAGCAAGATGTACGCTGGCTTGGGTTTGATTGGGAGGAACGGGAATTTTTCGCCTCGGATTATTTCGACCAACTGTATGAGTGGGCAATTCAACTTATCAAAAAAGGAAAAGCATTTGTTTGTGATTTGAATGCTGATGAAGTAAGGAAACATCGCGGTACACTCACTGAACCGGGGAAGGAAAGTCCGTTTCGTAATCGCTCATTGGAAGAAAATCTTGATTTGTTTGAGCGGATGCGCAAGGGAGAATTTCCTGACGGGACGAGAACGCTACGTGCGAAGATTGACATGTCGCATCCGAACCTGAACATGCGTGACCCGGTGTTGTACAGGATTCTCCATGCCGAGCATCATCGAACAGGGAACAAGTGGTGCATTTATCCAATGTACGATTATGCACACGGTCAGTCGGATTCGATAGAAGGAATTACACACTCGATATGTACGCTTGAGTTTGAAGACCATCGCCCTCTGTACGATTGGTTTATCGAGCAGTTGGGAATTCATCATCCGCAACAGATTGAGTTTGCACGGTTGAATCTTTCATTTACGGTGATGAGCAAGAGAAAATTGTTGCAGCTTGCTGAGGAAAAAATTGTCAATGGTTGGGATGACCCGCGAATGCCGACAATTTCCGGTTTACGACGACGTGGTTATACTCCTGAATCAATCCGTTATTTTGCGGATAAAGTCGGAGTTGCAAAGCGTGAGAACATGATTGATGTCGGTTTGCTTGAACACAGTCTACGCGAAGATTTAAATAAGCGCGCTGCTCGAATGATGGCAGTGCTTCGTCCGTTGAAGGTTGTTATAACAAATTATCCCGACAATCAAACAGAAGAACTTGAAGCGGTCAACAATCCCGAGGACCCGGCGATGGGAACGAGGAAACTTCCGTTCTCGAAAGTCATTTATATTGAGCAGGATGATTTCCGCGAGGTTCCTCCTCCGAAATATTTCAGATTATTTCCGGGGGGAGAAGTACGATTGCGATATGCTTACATCATCAAGTGTGTTGATGTGGTAAAAGATGCATCAGGCAACGTGGCAGAAATTCATTGCACGTACGATCCTGAAACAAAGAGCGGAACCGGAACAAGTCAGAGGAAAGTGAAAGGGACGATTCATTGGGTCTCTGCTCAACATGCGGTTAATTCGGAAGTGCGATTATATGACCGATTGTTTACTGTCGAGAATCCGGGCGGAGATGAATGGAAATCATTCATCAATCCGAACTCGCTTGAAGTTTTATCAAACGCGAAGGTGGAACCGGCGTTAGCAAGTGTGAAGATACAAGAACGATTTCAGTTTGAGCGTCTTGGCTATTTTTGTGTTGATTTGGATTCGACATCTGAGAAGTTAGTTTTCAATCGGGCAGTTACGTTACGAGATACTTGGGCGAAGATTGAAAAAAGTGGAAGTTGATTTTGGTTCGGAATTAACATATTTGTAATTTAAATAAACATCAACAAATTATTCAAAAAGTATGGAAACAGTAGTCGTTCAATTAACAAACCAAAATGCTTTAGGTTTGCTACAAAAACTCGAAGAGATGCACATCATAAAATTGTTAAGAAACAATCTTCAGACTCAACAAGATCTCTCTGAGAAGTTTGCCGGAAAACTTCCGCCGGATGTTGCAGATGATTTGCAACGACATATTACTCAAAGCAGAGGTGAATGGTGGTTTTCTAACTACCTGAATTTACAGTACTAAAATAATGTGAGTGAAGTATAATGCTGTTTATCCGAACGATTTCATTCAACAACAAATGTTAATTCGTGAAATAAAAGGAAAAAAGTTATGAGATATCAGTCTTTAATCATTGAAAATTTTAGAGGAATTTCCAAACTTGAGTTATCAGATTTAAAAAGAATTAATCTGTTGGTTGGAAGAAATAACTCTGGAAAAACCTCTGTACTAGAGGCTATTTTTTTGTTGTCAGGTATGTCCAATCCTCAACTTCCTGTTAATATTCACAATTTTCGCGATTTAATTCTGACGAACGATGATGATTTTAGTTTTATGTTTAGGAATATGAACTTTGAATCACCCATAATCTTAAGTGGTCAGATTGATAACCGAAACAGAAAGTTGATTATCACTCCTCTTTATGTAGACTACAGGCCACAACAAACTAAGAAGCAGAAAAATACAGAAATAGTTAATTCACAGGATAAGTATACAGCCTCAACAAATTTTGTACGTCTTGTAGAAGGAATTCAATTAGATTGTTATAACCATACGAATCAACGTTTTCATGGGCAAATAAGTTTGAAAGAAAGTAAAGTGACCGTACCCTCACCTTATAAAGAAAACTTACGGTGTGCCTATTTAAACCAAAAAACAATAATGTTCCAAATTGATAAACAGATGGAGGGTTTGTTAGTTCAAAAAAAATTAGATAATGTGATTGCAATACTCAAAGGCATAGAACCAACTATAACTGATATTAGAATGGGAGCAGGAGGGATGATTTTTGTTGATATTGGTTCTGAAAACTTAATGCCATTAAATATAATGGGAGATGGAATGAGAAGAATATTGGCATTCTTAGCCGCATTAGCTGATATGAAAAATGGAGTTTTGTTGATTGATGAAATCGAAAATGGTTTTCATTATGCATCGTTAAAGGTTGCTTGGAAAGCAATACTTTCGACATGTAAGGAATACAATGTACAACTAATTGCTACAACACATTCATTAGAGTGTATTGAAGCACTTTCGGATTGTTATTCAGAAAACGAACCAGAAGGTGATGATATTCGTCTTTTTCGTATTCAGAAGGAATCTGAAAATTCAAAAGTAATTGCTGCCACTTCTCAGGTATTAAAAACGACTATTGAAAAAGAATTCGAGATACGTTAATGAATAAAAACATTAAAATTGAATCGAAGTATTTATTGCTAGTTGAAGGTAAGGACGAATGTAATTTTTTTGACGCTTTTCTTTCACATTTAAGAATTAGCGGGGTACAAGTAGTTGATATTGGAGGTAAAGATAATTTCCTCAAGGAATTTCCTGCCCTTACACTTATTGAAGGATTTTCGTCGGTAAAACGATTAGGTTTTGTGCGGGATGCAGAAACAAATCAACCTCTTACAGTATTCTCAAGTATTTGTAATATTTTACAAAAGCATAAACTTCCTATTCCGATTAATCCAAATGCCATAATGATGAATGATGGTATTTATGTGGGTGTTTTTATAATGCCTGACAATAAAGATCCCGGTATGTTGGAAAATCTTTGTTTGCAAACGATTTCAAGTGATTCTATTAATGAATGTATCGATACTTATATCGGGTGTGTTCAATCACAACAACGTGAGGGTGAAAAATTAATATACAACGATTCCAAAGCTCGAGTCCAAGCTTATCTTGCTTCTCGTTCTCCTATAGTAAATTCTTTAGGACTAGGAGCGCAAAAAGGATATTGGAACTTTGACCATGAATGTTTTGATGGAATAAGTAAGTTTCTAAAACTACTTTTTCTTTAAGAATGAAAGTTCCTTTTGCTTCTGGTTCGACAAACTTCTATATTTGCACCGTCTTATGCGCAATGATGTTATCAGAATAAAGAACGCCTCGTTTTATGCATATCACGGGGCAGATACGGATGAGCAAAACTTAGGCGGCAAGTTCGAGGTGGATGTCGAACTTCATGCCGACCTTTCTTCCGGCATTTCGCACGATAGTCTCAAACAGACGCTTGATTACGAAACAATCTATTCCCTTATTCAAACAACAGTGACAGCAAAAAAATATTATTTGCTTGAAACACTTGCAGATACAATTATGAAAAATATCTTGCGGGAGTTTTCTTTGGTTGATGCAATTACCGTCCGAATTCGCAAGCCGCATCCGCCCATTAAAGGTGTGGTTGATTATGTCGAAGTGGAAGTTTCGGAGAAACGATGAACGGCAATGTTTCGAGTGTTTCTTGGTTTGGGTTCAAATATCGGAGACAGAGTGCAATTTCTTTCTCAGGCAATTTCAATGATTGAGCAGTTTGGAACAATTGAACAGATTTCTTCTGTATATGAAACGGAACCGGTCGGTATGACTGATGCAAATCCTTTTTACAATCTTACAGTTGAAATATCAACAGAGAAACAACCGCAGTCGTTATTAAACTCTTTGAAAAAAATCGAAACAAAACTCGGACGTTCCTCTTCTTCGCACATGAAACCAAGAGTGATCGATATAGATATTTTGCTTGTTGATGGCTACATCTACAACGATGAACAACTTGAAATTCCACATGCTGAACTCGCGAACAGACGATTTGTTCTTGAACCGCTCAATGAACTTGCACCACAACTTGTTCATCCAGTTTTGCATCAATCAATATCAACGCTTTTGATGAATTGCTCAGACACACACACAGTAACTCGAACGGAAATTATTTTACCATTTCATAGAACTATGGAGATTGCTTGAACCCTTCACTCGAAACTCTTATTCAGGAAACCGACATACGATATATTGCCATCGAAGGTGTGATTGGCGCGGGAAAAACAAGTCTCGCACAGATGCTTTCGGAAAAACTTAGCGGCAATCTCATTATGGAAAAATTTGAAGAGAATCCGTTCCTGCCAAAGTTTTATGATGACAATGAACGCTTTGCTTTTCAAACACAAATATTCTTTTTGTTGAGCCGCTACAAACAGCAACAGCAGTTGTATCAGACTGATTTGTTTCATCGCTTTCTTATTTCAGATTATATTTTCGAGAAGGATAAAATCTTTGCATATCTCACGCTTGCTGATGATGAGTTGAAGTTATATGAAACGCTGATTCAAAGCATCGAGCATAATATCCCGACGCCAGATATCGTTGTATATATTCAATCAAGTGTTGAACGATTGATGTCGAACATCAAAAAGCGGGGGAGAGATATGGAGAAGAACATGTCGGAGCAATACATTCGCGATTTGAATGAGGCGTACAATTATTTCTTCTTCCGCTATAAAGCCGCGCCGTTGCTCATTGTAAACGCGTCGAATATTGATTTCGTGAACAACAATGCTCATTTTGAAGAACTCGTATATGAAATCTTCCGTCCGAACAAAGCGCCGGTTGAATATTACAATCCTGTCAGTTTGATTCGATAACCATGTTGCGCTATCTTCTCTATCTGTTGTTATTCTGGGTTGTGTGGCGATTGATCCGGAACACGAAAATTGTTGTGACAAAACACCGTCAGCAACCGTTTCAACAACCACAACAACAGCGCGACGGTACGTTCAAGCATGTACAAGATGCGGAGTTTGAAGACGTAACTCCCGGTTCTGAGGAGAAAAAGTAAAGCCGCATTTTCAACTTCCCGTCGTTGAATAACCAACATTATACTTTCGAGGATAAACTCAAGAACATTGCTGTCAGGTTCCTGGAGTTTTTTCTCACACCTTCTCACATTCCTCAACTCAAGCCGGAACACATCAAGAATATTCTTGTCGTTCGTCAGCACGACCAACTTGGCGATATGTTATGCGTTGTTCCGTTGCTACGAACATTGAAAAATCAATTTCACAATTCTCATGTAACACTTATTGCAAGCCCCGTCAATTATCACATCATGAAACACCATCCGTTTGTTGATGTTGTGTTAAATTATGATAAGGAAATACTCAGGCGTTCATGGATGGCGACACATTCATTCCTCAGCGCTTTGCGTTCAAGAGAATATGATTTGGCAGTTGTACCTGCAACTGTTTCCGTTTCGGTGACAAGCGATTTGCTTGCGTTGCTTTCGGGAGCGAATATCAGAATCGGGGCGAAACGTTTGTCGGGTAAACCGAATCAATCGGCATTCTGTTTTACTCATGCAGTGGAACTTGATTGGACAGACGAACCGCACCGTCATCAAACTGTAAGAAATATTGACGTTCTAAAATTACTTCATCTACCGTGTGATGATTTGTCTTGTGTGATTGAATTGACAGAAGATGAACAGGCGAGAGCAAAAGATTTTTTGAAACCATTTCGCGAACGGTACAAGTTGTTTGCCGGGTTTCATCCTGGGGCGGGAAAAAAAGAGAACCAATGGAATGCAGAGAAATTTGCCGCCGTTGCAAATCAACTGTATTCGGAATATGAATCGCTGACTGTTATTACCTGCGGACCGAAAGATGAAGAACAAGTGGAGCGGATGGTCGCTCATTTACATTATCCGTATGTGGTTGTGAAACAACAATCCATCAGGGATGTCGCTGCCATCATTAATGAACTAGACGTCTTTGTTTCCAATGATACGGGAATAATGCACGTCGCGGCAGGAACGAAAATGCCGTTGCTATCCCTCTTCGGTCCGACTGATCCTTTGCAATGGGCTCCAATCGGTATGAAGAACCATTACATCGCATCGAACGATGGTACCATTGATTCAATTTCAATTGAACAAGTCTATTCTGAAGTGCAGAAAATAATTAGCAAAAGTACTTTGTAGCAAGTATATTTATGCAAACAACAATGACTCAATCATTCAATCGTCAATCGCAAATCGCCGAAGAAATTCCCCTGAATCTCGAAGAGGAAATTGCGCGCTACAAAAAGAAACTCAACGCAGTTTTGCTTGCTCACTATTATCAAGAGAGTGAAATTCAGGATATTGCCGATTTTGTTGGGGATAGTTTGGAACTTTCGCGTAAAGCCGCCTCAACCAATGCCGATGTTATCGTGTTTGCTGGTGTTCATTTCATGGCAGAGACTGCGAAGATTATAAATCCGGCAAAGCAAGTGTTACTTCCCGATATGAATGCAGGCTGTTCGCTTGCAGAAGGATGTCCTGCACCTGAGTTCAAACAGTTTATTGAACAACATCCCGGACACACGGTTATTTCGTACATCAATTGCTCGGCGGAAGTGAAAGCGTTGAGTGATATTATTTGTACATCAAGCAATGCAGAGAAAATTATTCGACAGATTCCTGAAGGACAGCCAATTATCTTTGCGCCGGATAGAAATCTTGGTAAATATCTTCAAAAGAAAACGGGAAGGAAGATGGTGATTTGGCAGGGGACGTGTGTTGTCCACGAGACGTTTTCTGATAGAAAGATTCTTCATCTGAAATCCGTCTATCCTCAGGCAAAACTCATTGCACATCCAGAATGTGAAGAAGTAGTTCTCGACCAAGCGGATTATATCGCATCCACAAGCGGATTGCTGAAATATGTTCAGCAAAGTCCTGACAAAGAATTTATCATCGCAACGGAAAC
Organism: Ignavibacteriota bacterium; assembly: GCA_016212665.1. Classification (NCBI taxonomy): domain Bacteria; kingdom Pseudomonadati; phylum Ignavibacteriota; species Ignavibacteriota bacterium. The sequence continues at coordinate 73,927 of JACREZ010000009.1, read as the reverse complement.
GGGAATCATTCATCAGATGCAAAAGGCATGTCCCGATAAATTGTTTATCCCTGCGCCGCCGGAAGAAAGTTGCGCATGTAATCAATGTCCCTACATGAAACTCAATACGATGGAGAAAGTCTATCTGTGTATGAAGAACCGTTCTCCTGAAATTACGTTGCCTGAAGAGTTACGATTGAAAGCGTTGAAGCCGTTGCAACGGATGATGGAGATGAGTTGAATTTCGGTTTCCTGTTTCCGGTTTTCAGTTTTCGGTTTTCAGTTTATTAGTTTTTGTTATCAAGAATATTGATGGAAAATAACATTACAATAAGGGAAAAAAGGAGACTCTTTATTGATTTGGCTTTACGCCGTCAACATCCCGGTTCCGGTTCAGCAAAGGAATTTCTTATGAAAAGAACAGCAGTAACAATTTGGACAGATTTGACAAAAGTGCTTTCTCCAATTGAATGGGCAGTAGTTGGTGCGGTGGCTACAAGACACTATATGCCTGAACGAATGACTCAGGATTTGGATGCAATTATTTCTTTGGAGGATGCAAATGAGGCGAGAGAAAAGTTGTTGAAAGCACGTTTTACATTTGAAGGCGAACTAACCATCGGAGGAAGTACATGGAAATCACCAAAGAAAAAATATATTGATTTACTTGAATCTGATGCTGAATGGATTAGCGATGCAATTAAAGAGGCGCAGAAAAATCGTGACCTTCAAGGGTTGCCGATTTTACCGTTTCGTTTTCTTGTGTTAATGAAATTTCAAGCAGGAAGACCACAAGACTTAGCAGATATATCAAGAATGTTAGGTCAAGCAGATGTATCCTTAATTCGTTCTACCAAAAAAGTATTTCAGGAGTGGCAACCCGATGGATTAAAGGACCTTCAGCAATTGCTTAAACTTGGTCAATTAGAAATCAGGTAAGTATAGTTCTTGTTCTACTGTTTCATATCAATTTATCATAAGAAATCAAAATGAATAATAATAAACGATTGTCGCTTCTCCTTTTTTTAATTTTAAATTTTTCATTTTGCATTTACTCGCAAGAGAAAGTTGCTCGTCCGTACGATTCCCTCGCATTGAACATTCATAAAACCGGACTTGCTTCGGGAAAAGCGTACGAACTTCTCTATGAACTTAGTACAACAATCGGACATCGGTTAAGCGGTTCCGAGAACGCGGCGAAAGCAGTTGCGTGGGCGAAACGGAAAATGGAATCGCTCGGATTTGATAGCGTGTATCTCGAACCGGTGATGGTTCCGCATTGGGTGAGAGGAGATGTTGAGCAGGCGTATGTTCTCGGTTCGTCATTCGGAAGTAATGGGAAACAACATGAGAATGTCGAATTGACTGTCTGTGCGTTGGGTGGAAGCGTTGCAACTCCGGCGGAAGGAGTGACAGCCGAAGTGATTGAAGTGAAAACATTTGAAGAATTACAGGCGTTGGGAGAGAAAGCGAAAGGAAAGATTGTGTTCTTCAATCGCCCGATGGATAAAAGTAAGTTAGGAACATTTGAAGCATACGGAGGCGCAGTGAACCAGAGGGGAAGCGGCGCAGTTGCGGCGGCAAGTGTCGGCGGTGTTGCGGCGATTGTTCGTTCAATGACGATGCAGTTGGATGATGTTCCCCATACCGGCTCGATGCACTATGTTGATTCGTTGCCGAAAGTACCGACAGCGGCAATAAGTACGGTTGATGCAAATTACCTGAGCGAATTGTTGAAGAAAGAACAATCAGTTCGTGTGAATCTCAAATTATCCTGCCAGACGTTGCCCGATGTTGAATCGGCAAATGTGATTGGTGAACTGCGCGGCACAGAATTTCCTGACGAAGTAATTGTGATTGGCGGGCATTTTGATAGTTGGGATAAGGGACAAGGCGCGCATGATGATGGGGCAGGATGTATGCAATCAATCGAGGCGTTACGGTTGCTGAAAGAAATGGGATTGAAACCGAAGCGAACAATTCGAGCAGTCCTTTTTATGAATGAAGAGAACGGATTGCGCGGCGGTGAAGAATATGCGAAGCGGGATTTGACAAAAGATAAACATCTTGCCGCGATGGAATCGGATGCGGGGGGATTTACACCGAAAGGGTTTGGCGTTTCGACCGATTCGGTAACGTTTGAGAAGATTGCACGATGGGCATATTTATTTGAGCCGGTGGATGCCGACAGAATCCGAAAGGGAGGCGGCGGCGCCGATATTTCTGCGCTTGGTAGAAAAGGCGTTGTTACTATTGGTTTACGACCGGATAATCATCGGTATTTCGATTATCATCATTCCGATAACGACACGATTGACAAAGTGAACGAGCGTGAACTTGAACTTGGCGCGGCGGCGATGGCAGTGCTGGCTTATGTGCTTGCGCAAGAAGGATTGTAGTTTTGCAGGAGTGCAAGGGGGCAGGGCGCTGGGGGGGGGATAGGAGAATATTATTTCTTCTCTTTCAGTTGCTTAGCAGTGGTCTCAATTTGTTTAATAAAGTCTTCTTCAACCCGTGAAAGTTGATCTTTATTTATCTCCCTGAATTTTCCGTACTCGATTCGGGCTTTTTCAATTGCTTGTTCATGACTGATACTGCCCGCATGTGGCAGTATTTCGTTGCCGGTCATTTTCAAAAAGTCATTCAGTCGTTCTACCCAATCTTTCATGTACATGGGTGTTCGGTTCAACGCTTGTAACTCTGCAACTTCGAGATAGGCAGTTACCATTCTGTTGAGAATGTTCAGCTCTTCTTCACTCAGATAATTTTTCGCAATTTCAATATCTTGTGGTGTTGGCTTACTCCCTTTGAAATTCGTCAATCCTAAATTTGGTTTTCCTGCGTCAACTCTGTTGTAAATTACTTCAGCCGCTGTGTTACCGTGCGCCGCCCAATGCATTTTATTTTGAACGGTTTTGAAAAACTCTTTTGAAATTTCTTCATTCGGGTCGTAGTCAATGCTTGTGGCATAAATATCCAGTACTTTGCGCCAGAATATTTTTTCACTGCTTCGTATATCGCGGATGCGCGCAAGCAGTTCCTCGAAGTAATTTCCTCCTCCGGCATTTTTCAATAATTCATCGTTGAGCGTAAATCCTTTGACAATGTATTCTTTAAGACGCTGTGTTGCCCAAATGCGAAAGTGTGTTGCCACATGAGACTTAACACGGTAGCCAACAGATATTATTACATCAAGATTGAAGTATTGCATCTTGCGTTTTACTTCACGGTTACCTTCTTTTTGAACTGTCAAGTAATCCCTGACTGTTGCTTCAGCCAGCAATTCTTTTTCCTCAAAAATATTTTGAATGTGCAAACTGATATTTTGCTTTGTGGTTTGAAACAGTTCTGCCAGTTGGCTTTGCGTGAGCCAAACTGTTTCTTCCTCCATCCGTACTTCAACTTTCGTGATGCCGTTTGGTGATTGATAAATAAGTATTTGTGATGTATTTTCCATTGTTTCACACGATTAGATGCCATACCAGCAGCAAAAGAGCGCCAGATAAACCATTCACATACCCGATAATTACTTTGAGCATGTGAATGAAATATAAATATAAATTAACTTTCTATTAACTATTCCATCTCCACCCCGGAACGAAGAAACGAGAGCAAAGTTCTTCCACTATTGTTCCAACTATTCATACATTTTGCCAATTCTTCGGCGAACAATTTTGGTTTTTAATCTGTTTTTCTTTACGTTCACCCATTCCATGATACACATTGTGTGAAATTGTAATACAAAAACAAATAATTTGCTCCATCATCAATCAGGTTTTCATGTAACAGAACAGAAAGGGAGTTCCTTTGAACAATAGTTTCTTACAACATCAGCCGGTGAATACAAATGTTTGGATCATCGAAGACCATCACGAAACACGGAAGACACTCGTTTCTCAGGTGCAGGCAATCGAAAACTACCGGTGCACCTTAGCGGTCGAATCGTGCGAGGAAGCATTCAAGGTCTTGAAAACTTCCGAGCCGCCGCATATTATCCTGCTCGATATTCATCTCCCCGGCATGAGCGGGCTTCAGGGATTGAATAAGTTCAAGAAGCACTCTCCCGGCACGCACGTTATCTTTATGACAGTCAACGACGAACTCGAAGCAATTATCTATGCAATGAACAACGGGGCATCGGGATATTACTGGAAAGGGGCGCAACACTACAACATCGAAGAGATGATGCGCGATGTGATGAACGGCGGATGCCCGATGGACGCATTTACCGCAAAGAAAATTATCGAACGAAATAAAACCTTTTCCCGCGTAGAAAACGCATACGATTTATCGGAACGGGAACTGCAAATTCTCCAACTCTTCGCAGGCGGAAAAACTGCACAACAAATTGCCAACGAACTATTTCTCTCCTACAATACCGTCAACGACCACCGGAAGCACATCTACGAAAAACTTCATGTCCACAACCGCGCCGAAGCAACCTCCAAAGCGCTCAGGGAAGGGTTACTGGATAAAACTTTCGGTTTGTAAGCCGCTCATCGAATCCACTCTGCCGTTGTCATGCATACAACCTCTACCACGAAGAACACGAAGATAGTTCCACAAAGTTACACCAAGCGAAATTTGTTCTTTCTTTGTGAAACTTTGTGAATCATCCTTTGAGTTCTTTGTGGTAACAAAAACTTTTCCGACCACAAAATCCTCACAAGAGTAAAAATAAATTGAAAAATCCCCAATTCTGGGGATTGACTTGCCTCATTATTCTTCGTACCTTTGCCTCATCAAAAATTCTTCATTCCGTTATTTCAAAACACAGAGAGAATTTCCTCTAAAACGGCATGAAATAGGGAAAAAGCCACCCCAATCTACTGTTCTTTACATAAGGTTTTAATACTACTCTTGTCATGGAGATAATAAATCGGCTGAATTTATTACATACATGAACAAGAATTTGGAAAAACAAAGCATACTTCGGAAAAACCAAGGATGTTTTCGGAAAAACTAAGGATGTTTTTAGAAAAACCAAGTATGTTTATAGAAAAACCAAGCATGTTTTCGGAAAAACCAAGGATGATTTTAGAAAAACCAAGTATGTTTTTAGAAAAACCAAGTATGATTTCGGAAAAACCAAGTATGTTTTTAGAAAAACTAAGGATGTTTTCTGAATAACCAAGCATGTTTTACGTAATAATAAGTACAATAATTGATTTTTTAATCAAGATATCACAGGAAAAAAACTACATCTGAAATAACACAATTACAACAAAAGGAGAAGCAATGGCAAAATCAAAAATTAAATTAGGACTTGCGACGATGCAGCCGCAGGAGAAAGTAGAGTTCTCGTCGAACGTTCTGGCAAAGATGACAGGAAATGCAAATTTTCCAAATCCGAATCCTGATTTGAACACAGTTCAACAAAAACAGGATGACCTGAAATTAGTTCTGAGCAATTTGGAACAGGCACGACAAACAGTGGCTCAACTTGCAGCCGAGGCGGAAGAAAAAGAGAAAGCCTTGGATGAATCATTAAGTTTGTTAGCAAGTTATGTGGAAAATGTCAGTAATGGAGATGAAGTAATCATCCTTAGTTCCGGTATGTCAGTTCGTTCGACGGTGAAACTTACGAAGCCGATGCCGCAAGTGTTGGATGTTCGTGTTTCGCAGGGGACAAACGAAGGGGAAGTTGACTTGCGTTGGAAGAGCATCAAGGGGGCAAAGTCGTATGCGCTGGAATATTCTCCCGACCCGATAGGACCCTCGACATGGACACACGGAGGCATAGCCCCGAAAGCAAAATTCACGATAGGAAATCTTGAGAGCGGAAAGAAATACTGGTTCCGCGTAGCCGCAGTCGGCGCCGAAGGGAGAGGAATGTGGAGCGACCCGGCGGTGAAGTGGGTGGGGTGAGGGGGGAATATATAAATAATTAACAAGTTATTTACACTTCAGAAATTCTAAGTTTTTTCAGAAACAATAAGGAAAGTTATGCCTGATATTAAAAATCTTGAATACTTTGAACCATCACGAGATGCAAAATTAGAATGGCTCGGAACACGAAAAGAAGAAATGCCAATTGCAGGTGCAGGAATCAAGTTGCCTGGGTTGTTTTCTACTAGTAAAAAAGATAGAGATCAAATCTTATTAATACTTATTATCATGGGAGAATTATTCGGGGCTTGGCGTATCTTGGAGGAGGGAGGAATGCTTGCTGTACAAGTATTGGTTCCATTGGCAATTGTAGCTGATATTATTTTTGCAATATTACTTCATAGGAAAGAAGCAGAGAGATGTCGTGCAAGGAACGAATTGGCTGATTTAGAGTTCTTAGGTCCAAAAATTGATGATAAAGATGTCGATCCAAATGATCCAGCACAACGTAGCAGACAAATTGAAATTACTCGCCAACGTATAAAGATGGCTTTAGAAAAAGGTAAGATTCTAGATAATGTTTTTATTACCTTTATTATCCTGATCGCTATTGGGAAGACATTGGGTTTTATGTTGCTGTATGAAGATTTTGACGTAAATGTAATAGCCATGGCAGTAATTTATATAACAGTAGCAGTTGGGCACATAAAAATTACTGGCTTCTGGTATAAAGAGATGTATACAACTTATAAAGTGATCAGAGATTACAAAAGATTCACCTCGAGTGGTGGTAAAACCTATGGTGTTCGGAGTTATAAAACACTTATAAAAGTTAAAAAAGAATTGAAGTTAGTTCCATATCAGGTTCGAACTTTTCATTATTTGGAAAAAGTCGAAAATGATGAAGGAGAGATAAAAGAAAAAAAAATGGAAAATGTATATATGTTCAAATCACAGGGAATGTTAACAGATGAGGATTTACACGCGTTCATTTCAATTCAACCTGAGGTAGAGCAAAAAAGTGTTTTAGCAAAATATGGTTTGAGGCATCAACTTGATATGTTAAATGCATAAAATAAAATTTTAAAAAACAAATTGCATATTATGAAATCCCATTTTTTGAAGCATCGAGCGATCCTTATTGAAAAAATATGTTTAATATTTTTACTTGTTTTTATTGTTTCATGTTCAAAAAAAAACAATCAAGATGAAGTTTACATAAAAGTATTACTCTTTAATAAACTTGGAAATAATCCATCAGAGAGGCTTCCAATGGATTTACAAAAATTAAGTTATGTAATAGAACAACCTGAAAACAATTTGCAAATATTGCCTTCGGTAATTTTAGTAAGAGTGGATAAGACTACTAATGATTCTTTAGTCATTGAGCCATCAGTTAGTTGGATTCAATTTGCAAAATCGAAATGGTTGGGAATAAAAAATATTAAAGCGGAAACATATAATTCTAACTTAAAAGATTATTTTTTAAGTTTTGTTGTTGGTAATGCTATGTCGATGGAGGGTGATAAAAAAGATATAACTGAAAACTTAATAAATTCGTTATACTCTTCAACAACAAATATTATTGTTTATTCTAACTCTGTTACAAAAGATTCAATACAGATCGCGGGATATAAGTTTCGATCTTTCAATAATATGGACTCGTTACGTCAATTTATAGCAGCTAGACAGAATAAGAATGAAGAATCGGATAATGTTGGAACCTATACCATACTTTACAACCCGAATACATATGAAAATATTATCGGTGTTTGGAAAGGAAGGATCCAACTAAGAGTTTCTGAGGAACTCGATGATTTAACAATCACTGTTTCACGTCAAGAGGGAGCGAACTTTAGTGGCAATTTAGACTATTCTATTTTTAGTCGAACAGTTACTAATTCCTTTAGAGGTACAATTCAGGATAATAATAAATTGGTTTTTTTTGAAACAGTCAGAGATTCACTAATAGATGGTATTTGGGAATGTAGAATATCGTTTCATGGACGTTCTATTGAGGAGGGAACGAAAAAGAATTATAGAGGTAATTTATCGTACGTATTCAGCGCAAATAAAGAGTGATTTTATAGTATGCTACACGTGAACATTATCTTCACTTTTATCTTACTTTTACCTACTGCTCATCTTGGAAATGTATTTTCACAAGAGAAGTTAGTTGAGTTCAATCATTTAGAAATATTTGAAAGTTCGAAATTAAAATTCAACGCTTCATTAGATTTCATAGATTATTTTAAATTAATATCAGTAACAACCGGCTATCCACTTCTAGATCATAAAATTCAGGTTGCTGATGATTCGACAGAAAACTATGTTAAAATTTTACCTCGAAAGGCAACCAACGTGGCTTTTCGCCTTGGTCTTGGTACTTCAGGTCAAATGGGTGATGAAAGACATAGCGGAATTATTTTGGGTGGTATTGGAATCCAAGTACCATTAATAACGATTTGTGATAGGACAACTTCATTAGGTGATTTAGAATTATCGCTTGAACCCTCATTTGAATTGTTCAATATAAAAAATACAAACGGGGCTTGGCGGAGCACAATTGAATATAATCTTAAGCTACCAATTACCTTCGCAAGTAATAGTCCATTAAAAATAGGGATTCAATATTCTACCAACACATACTCGAATGATTACTTCGGAATTCAAGCATCATTTTATCCTTTTGATAGATCGGTTACCCCTTCAGTGACTACAGATCATCAGAATAGGTCAAAGAATCTACCCAATAAGATCGAACGTACAATTGAAAAAATGAATAGGCAGATAGATGAACAAAAGAATACAATCGTGAATTTAAATGAAGATAATAAGAACCTTAAACAATCAATCGATTCACTTATTCTTGTGGTTGATTCTATAAAACGAAATACTGATGTAATTTCTATGATGTTGAAAGATTCTACTTTGATTTATGAGTACATAAATAAAGAGGAAATAGATTTTGCAACAAAGGCACTTGATACTGCATATGTTAGACACAAATCAAAACTTGAAGAAATGCTCAGAATCTTTATGTTTATTGGAAAATCGTATTTCGACGTGCAAGAATTCCAACAAAGTATAAACTATTTTTTACTAGTTAAGCAGTTGATATTCGTGACCAATATCCAATATCCGGAAGTGTTTTATTACTTAGGATTTGCCTATTCACAAATGAATAATATTCCAATGTCATGTGAGGAGTTGAAAATTTATTTAGCCTTGGTTACGGAGAATAGTGAACATCGTCAGGAGGCGGTGCTGCAGATTGAGCAATGCGATAAGAAAAAGAATGTTAAATCAGAGAAAAATGAAGTTGAAATGATATCAAGCGAGAGTGATTATGGAAATATTCTTCAACAATATAGGGGAAAGGTATTAGTAATGCATTTTTGGGCTAGTTGGTGTAAACCATGTATAAAAGAATTGAAATCTTTTAATCAATTTTATACCAAGCGAAATAAAGAACTAAAAGAGGCAGACGTTGAAATTCTAACAATAAGTACAGATCTCTCTACAAATATTCTTATTGATTATATGCGCAGAGAACGATATACTTTCCCAGTAATGCTTGATATCATGGATCAAAGATGTATTGAGTGGGCAAATAAAAGATTTGTGAGTTCAGATAAAAAAATTGAGGGGATACCGTTTACTTTGATAATTGATAAAAATGGTAGATGTGAAAAATTTCAATCTTTAGATTGGAACGCAAATGAAACCAATACCATAATTAATAGATATCTTAACAAATAGTTGACGAGCAGCAAATTTATGAAAAAATTATTGCTATTTCTTTTTTTAATTCCAATGTGGTTCAGTTATGGCCAGGGAAATGAGGAAACAAATATAGGAGATCTTAGGGATCAGATTATCAAACAATTAGAGGGGTTACATGAAACAGTTAAAAACGAAACTAAGGCCGATTCAAAGAGTAATCCTTCAGAATCGTATGGAGGGATGATGAGAATAATGAATGCTGATTGTATTAAGGAAGCAGTAGAATTTTCTCTAGAAAAATTTTTAGGAACGATTGAGACAGCAGATATAAACGAGGTTCAGATTGCAACTATGAGTAAGGTTGCCAAACTCCTTCAATTTATTAAAAATGATTCTTTGATTGATAATATCCAATATATACGTGACATCGTTGAATGTGATCAATTTTGTTCTCCTTTAATTGCGCATCTATCATCATGTTATGCTGTCGCTGTCGCAAATACAAAACATGAATTTATCTTTTTCCCCACTGGTAGCGATATTGTTCCCTCAAAATATTCAAGTATTATTGATACTTACTCAAATATTTTAAAAAGCGATAGGACTAAAAGAATTGCATTATTTGGAAATGCTAGCAGAGTTGGTGAAAAACAGTTTAACAGGAATTTATCTGGCAGACGTGCTACTAGTGTACTTAATAAATTCGTTGCTAATGGAATTCCACGCGAGAGGATTAGTATGACATGGTTTGGCTGGGAACCACCAAAAATAAATAAAGAAGTTGCATCTAGATGGTCTCTAAATGAGGAATATAGAAAGTTTGGCGAACAAATGATTAATCAAAATGTAATAGTTGTTATTTATGGTTCTAAGTAGTTTTTCTTATTCTTGCGACCCTATTATTTTTCAAGAGAAGGAATGTATCATCTAACGCTCCAGCGTCTTCCAAAATAAATTTCAAAAGTAGTCAGTCATCAAGCCTATCATTCCTCATCGGGATGATGGGCTTTGTTATTTTCACTTATTATAAACCATCCCGGAATCTTGAATCATTAATCTACGAAGTGTTTGTCTTTTTGAAATGAGATTTGTATTATCATATCAATAAAAAATAAGCAACATGAATCCGACAGAATTATTACACGATATCCGACGACCATCTGTAAAACTGACGTATAATGATATTTTATCATTTGGGGAGACGAATCGCCCCTTTGAACTTGGAGGTGGAGAAGGTATTTCAGGAATAATTCACTAAACGTTTAAGGAGATAATCACTTCATTGGTAGATAAAAAAATTACGGCGGAGGGAATTGACATGGTTCATCTGTTAGGATTGAACGATGCGAATTTGCATGCAGTCGAAGATAGATTCAGTGCAAGCATTTTTGTGAGAGGCAATCAGTTAACGTTTCGGGGAGAAGAGAGAGAAGTCGAACAACTCGAAAAGATATTCAAAGAACTCATCTACATCTTAACCAAGAACGGTTCGCTTTCAATGAGCGATGTTGATACCGTGATGGATTTGGTTGCTATCAACGGAGAAGGCGCAATTCCTTCATCGGTTGCAAAACAGGTCGGCGGCGATGATGGAGATTCGGCAGTCTTGTTCACGCGGAACGGAATAATCCGTGCAAAAACTCCCGGACAAAAAGAATACATCCGGCAAATGAGAATGAACGACATTGTCTTTGCCATTGGTCCCGCAGGAACAGGGAAAACATATCTTGCCGTGGCAATGGCTGTCGCCGCATTGAAGGATAGAGTAATTACAAGAATTATTCTCGCCCGTCCTGCGGTTGAAGCGGGGGAGAGTTTGGGATTTCTTCCGGGAGATTTACAGGAGAAAGTTGACCCGTATCTTCGTCCCCTCTACGATGCGCTTGATGATATGATTCCTCCTGATAAGTTAAAGACATATGTCGAGCGTCGGGTTATTGAAGTAGTTCCGCTTGCATACATGCGCGGCCGAACGCTCAGCAATGCATTCGTTATTCTGGATGAAGCGCAAAATGCATCGGGAATGCAAATGAAAATGTTCCTCACTCGTCTCGGCACAAATTCAAAAGCAATCATTACGGGCGATGTTACACAGATAGACTTACCATCGAAAACGGTTTCCGGCTTGGTTCAGATTCAGGAAGTTCTCAAAAGCATCAATGGAGTGACATTCTGCTATTTCGACAAGCACGATGTTGTCAGGCATAGATTAGTGAAGGATATCATTGAGGCGTATGATAAATACGGCTCACGTAATGAACCGAGAACGGAAGGAAATTAAGGGTGCTTTGTCAATAGTCATTGGTCAATGGTCATTTGTCATTAGTGATTAGTGAATGGTGATTAGTGATTATGAGAATTTTGTGTCAAGGTTCATGTTCAAAGTGATGCCATAGACGGAACCCGTAACCGGAAATCTGTAACCCATTTTCCATCCATTTTTGCCTTTAACACAAGATTATACATGGAAAATTAGGTGAAAGATTATTTTGCAAAACCTCTTGTATTTGACAACCAAGATTTGTAAATTCATCGTGTAATTCTATGAAGTCAGTATCGGTTGGATAAAGAAATTCTGACAAATCCCTTAAAGCAAACGTTTATGAATAAAATACTAATTGCTTCAATCATTTTCCTTCTCCTTATGGTAGGTTGTTCGGATGAAGGACCTGAGCCTGTTCCTCCAATTCCCGTAGTTTCCATCATAGGAATGCAGGGGACCGTGAATGTTGTGGACAGCACAGTTATAGATGTTGGCGCATCTGATGATAAAGGAATCGTTCGTGTAGAACTTTATCTTAATAACACACTGAACAGTACCCGCATATTCATTCAGCCACCATTTCGATGGCACTGGAATGTAAAAAACCTGCCCGATAGCAGTTTGCATGTAATCTATGCAAAAGCATACGATGCCGATGGAAATGTTTCTACATCTTCGGTCATTGTTGCCCGCGTTCTTCGGTTTACACCGAATACCCTTCGGCTTTCCTTTTTAAATGATACAGCCGCCGTTCTTCAATGGAATGATGTCAGCAGTATCGAATCCGGGTTTGAAGTGGAAGAGAGTAACGACGGAATTAATTTTACCACACGGACTATTGTCCCGACAGATACAACATACGCAGTGTTGATTGACTCATTTTTCAATGATAGTTCTTATTATTATCGGGTTCGGGCGTTGACTGATGGAAGACGAAGCGAGTATTCTAATATTGCTTCGGAAAAAGTTGAATTTATTCCGCCGGTGAATCTCCGAATTTCTTATATGGATGAAGACTCGGCACGTCTTGAGTGGGATGACCCGCATAACTTCGCACAACGGTATGAGATATGGACACGAACGGATGAATCCCCCTTTGTTCGTGTTGCACAAGTTCCCGGAGGGACACGGTCAATCATGCTGTGGAATTTATATCAGACGACGAAGAATTATTTTTTCAGAATCAAAGCGAGGTCTAATATCAACCTCAGCGATTATTCAAATACGATTTCGAAATCGCTGGACTTCCCGGCGCCGGATAACTTAGTTGTATTATCAATTACTGATGATGTTGTCAGATTGCGTTGGAAAGATAACGCTGTGTTTGGTTCGTTCTTCGAAATTGAACGACAAATAGATAATGGACCGTTCCTGCTTTCCAAGACTGTTCCGAGAGAATCAACGTCGGCAACTCTAACGTTCGCCTATCAACGATTCAAAACATATAGTTTCAGAATGTATCTGAGAACCAGTTTGAATACTACACTCTATTCAAATACGGTGAAAATTTATTTCAAGGATGAGTTATACACTGGCGGGAACTTCACCTATGCCGGCGCATCAAACACGAAAAACATTGCACGATGGAACGGAACAAATTGGGCGGGAGTCGGCAACGGACTTGATGAACCCGTGTTTGCATTGAAACGATTCTATGAACGGATTTTTATCGGGGGAAAGAAAACAATCACGGCTTGGGATAGTAAGACTTATTCAACACTTGTCGGCGCGCTGACAAATGATAATGACTATCTATATTCATTCCATGATACAAATGGACGATTGTATGCAGGTGGAACATTCGGGCAGTTGGGTGCGGCGCAACATGGAGTTGGAATGTTTAACGGCTCAAGTTGGGAAGCGCTCGGAACCGGAATGAACGGACCGGTCTATGCAACTTCGTACTTTAACAATACTTTCATTGCGGCGGGAAAATTCAGTGAAGCAAGTAATCGCCCTGTGAACAACATTGCAAAGAGAACAAGTCGGTGGGACCAGATTGGAAACGGATTACCAAGCACCGTCTACGCTCTTGCGGTGTATGATAATGAGTTGTATGCGGGCGGTTCGTTCACGTTGCAGGATTCGGTCGGAGATTTAAGTTATGTTACAAAGTGGAATATTCTTGCGGAACGATGGTTGCCGGTTGCAAGTCCGGGAATGTCGAGCGTAGACTCAATTCGTGTGTATGCAATGACGGTGTTCAATAACGAATTGTACGTTGGCGGAAGATTCAGTTCGATAGCAGGAGTCAGCGCCAACAATATTGCCAAGTGGGATGGAATTGCATGGCATCCAGTCGGTTCCGGGATTGATGGTGTCGTACGAAATCTTTACGTGTTTAATAATGAATTGTACGTCGGCGGGAAGTTTGTCAGCGCAGGAGGAGTAGGCGCCAACAACATTGCAAAAACAGATGGTACTGGCTGGGCAACTCTGAGTTCGGGAATCACTGGGACAAACGCTATTGTGTACGCTATGGGGACGTTTGGAAGTTGGTATTGGGAAGTAGTTCAGTAATAATTCTAATAAAATAGGAACTAAAACTATTCAATTTATGACAATTATAACATATAGATGGCTGCAAATCTATCTGCAAGCAAAAAACAAAACATAAAAAAAGGAAAAATATAAAGAGCCGTCCAGATTAAAGTTGACGGCTCTTATTATTTATTTTGATATCAAAAAAAACTTGCTATGGGAAAACAATTTAACTCAGAACTATTCAAATTTGCAGTAATACCTAACTATGAAAAAAGTATCGAGTTTTTGGCTGAAACATTGGCAGACCCTGAAGAGTGGGATTTTTCGGATTCGACAACAAAGAATTATTCTATTCTAAAAAATTATTTAGAGTTTACTTTCCGCAAACTTCAACAAGAAAAGAAAATTGTTTTTACAAAAGATAATGTGCACGCCTGCTTCAACACGGGGTTAGTGACAATGAATTTAGAAGACATTTATGCTTTTTTTGAAAAATATAAAAACCCTCGTCAAGGTTTTACAACACCATATTGTTTTAAGGCCTTTTTAAGAAAGAGTGATAATCAAATTTTGAGGTTATTCTCATCAAACCTTCCAGATGTTGCAAATTTTTTTGATAAACCTGATTTACTAATATTTAATCCAAAATGTGACCTTATTCCCGATATAGACCACATCCTTAAAGATAATATTTCAAGATTTCCTACACACCTTCAGAATGCTGATGATGCAGAACTTAGAAGACAATTAGTGGGTGCCATAGATGAAGTTAAGAAGAGAGTTCGTACTAATTACAAAATAGCTGTTCCCCAATATTATGATGGAAAAACACAACTGTTATTACCATTATGTCTAACATCTGGTTCTCCAAATCCGGATTTAGCCTTAGTTGCACATAAACTCAACGAAGGAACCTACACGGCAAGAACTTGTCTAACCCTAAAGATGGCATATAATAATGCAAGACTTATCGTCAAACCACAGAGCAATTGGCTTAAACCCTGAAGGCACGTTTAATAATTTCTTAATAATGATACGCCAAACTCGACCCCACCCACGTTTTATCTTTATTAAAATCCACTCCAATCATCTTTCCCTTGCTTAGCCGAACGAGGTTGTTCACAAGCATTGGCTTTTCGTTCCAGACAAACATCATTCTGATTTCCGCTTTTGAAAATCCATCTGGCGTTTCAATTGCCGGCGCGTATGTAATTTTTCTTTGGAGGATATAATTTTCTTTTTGTTGAATGTTTCCGAGCATTTCTTTCGTGACATCAACTTCAACTCCGCTTCCGGCAAATGAGTAGAGCGGCTTCAATACAAAATTACTCAAATCAGACGGATATTCAGTCAGGTCATTGAGGAAGAATGTTTGAGGAACGTATTCGCTTTTCAGGAACGGAAGCGTGTGTTTACTGATTTTGAAATACCAGTTCGGGTGTCCAACCCAAGTAACATCAAGTTCATCGGTTAATGAAAAACTCATCTCCGGCTTCTTCCGAAGCAGTTCATCGAAGATTACCCTGTTGTAAATTCGTTCGATGGGAATTTCCTTCCCATTGTTTTGATAAAATAATTTGCTTCCCCGTTTCACAATTTCAGTAACGCAAACTGATTGTACACCGAGCATCGCTTCGGTACAGACAAAATCAATACGTGTTTTCTGTTTGAATGGTTCTATTTCAAGCAGAATGACATTCTCCGGATTTAAATTTCCGACAATCGTTTCTCTCATCATGTTCAGGTAAGAAATTTTATCCAGCCCACTAAAGTACGTCACCATATTTTCCGGAATGGAAAAATGTTTCCGAAACATCTTGTCCTGAAAAACCTGATAGCAATAGAGAGAAGGAAAGCCTTGTAACTCAATCAATCGTGGAACCATAGTTCCATCATTGTCAAGCGCAAGAGCAAAATCGAGTTGGAGAAATGTCGTGTGGTTCGTTTCGTTCGGAACTTCAAGCCCTGGAGGAATTGCAGTTTGTGCGTGTTGTGAAAAATTCTCCGATTGAAGTTGCGAAAGAATTTCTTCACATGCGTTGTAAAGTTTTGTAGTAAATTCCTGAGAGAGAAAAATCGGAGTTTCCGCAAGTCGGAAATCAACGGGAAAACGATAAGTGTTATTCACTTCCTGAAGAAACGAATTATATCGTTCCTGCGTGAATTGTTTGTTGTACTCTGAGCGAACTTCTTTTATCATACTTTTTGCTGTGCATGGGAGAAGGGAGTGGAGAGCAAGGGAGAAATTTCAAAACGCATATCACATATCTCAAATCAAAAATCTTCAATCATAAATCCGAAATCCCCAATCGCACCCGCCGTCGGCGGGCATGTATTCCAAAATCAGATGAGGAATCTTCCATTATTCATAATCTTCTCCTCATCCATCCAGATATCAAAATCTCTTCCGACACAATCAATATGCGTAGTCGAGTTCCATGTTTGACCTGTATGTTCTCCGTACGGGTTTCCAAACGCTATGTGGATGCCGGGAAGTTTTTCATCCTGCAAAATATGCCCGATGACTCCTTTGAGTGCTATGTTTGTTCCGATGGCAAACTCACCTGCACGGTTTGAATTCTCATCAGTGGAAGTGTAAGAAAGAAATTCTCCGCGTAGTTCATCGTTTGCACATTCAACGTTGCTAATACGGTTATCAGTGATGGTAATGCTGAGCGGATTGTTTTTCAAATCGCCGTACTTCTGGCAAAGATAATCGCCGACGACTCCGTCAACAACGAAATGCCCGTTGATGTTATATGGAGCAGTAAATACTTCACCGCCGGGGAGATTTCCCCATTTATCGCGGGAAATAATTCCGCTTGTCTTCACCCAACGGAGTTGGTCGGATAGTTCTACCCGTATATCTGTTCCTGCATGAGACGTTGCACGAATATGTTTTGCCTTCCGTGCGCGGTTGACAACCCGTGTGCTTAAATCATCCACAGCAAGAAAATCGGCTCTCATTCCTTCGGTCATGATCTGCTTGTTGATGTTCACCATGTGAGCGTGTCGGATTTTCTTTCGGTTAATTACTTCCGTCATTTGAATTCTGGAACCGAGTTCGCCACGCTGCGCTTGTGCCGCGAAGATACTTACCTGCGCATGTTCCAAATCTTCAAGGATTGGCTGAGGCATGCCGGGCAACGGTCGCTCTGAAAAATCTTCAAGTGTATAAACGTCGAGCGATGAACCAATGCTATGAATTTCGTGGGCAAGCGCCGCGGCGATTTCCATTGTTTCTTCGTCTGTGATGATAACGGTGTGTTCTTCCGGTTGAATCCGCAAACAGACGTTGACGGCATTTTGCGCGCCCTGTAAAAGTTCAGCTAATACTGGAATGTCCTGAAGGAGATGATGCATGAATTTCCTTTTTAATTCAATTCTAATCCGAGATATGTTTCGCTGATAATGTAATCAACGACTTTATTGAAATCATTTGTTTTATACCAGACATCGAGTTGTCTGTCAGCACCGGTTCCCATCTCACAAATGGTTTTGATGGATGAAACTTCTTCACGGCTGTTCAGTTCGTCCACCACATCATCAACAAAGATAAGTAATTCTTCTAGGAGAGATTTTGTTTCGACTTCTTCCTGTTTTCCGAAATCAATCATCTTCCCATTGATGCCATAGCGAGCAGCGCGCCACCGGTTTTCATTCATCAAAATTCTTCTGTAAAGTCGAAAGCCCATATTTTGTTTGAGCAGTTTATGTAACTTCACAACGACTGCCTGAATAAGCGCCGCCAGAGCAATCGTTTCATCTACTCTCATGGGTAAGTCACAGACGCGGAACTCCAACGTATTGAACACCGGGTGGAGGCGAATGTCCCACCAGATTTTCTTTGGGTTATCAATGCAACCGGTTTTGACAAGTAAGTTTATGTAGTTTTCGTATTCGCCGTAACTATTAAAATAATCCGGCAAGCCGGTGCGTGGAAATCGCTCAAACACTTTGATACGATATGATTTGAATCCGGTGTTTCGTCCGAGCCAGAACGGAGAATTGGTTGAAAGCGCGAAGATGTGCGGAAGAAAATATCGCGCCGCATTCATGATTTGGATTCCGGTTTCTTTGTCAGGAATTCCGACATGCACATGTAAACCGAAGATGAGAAGTTCCGATGCAAGTTGTTGCATCTCATCCTGAATCATCTTGTAGCGCGGATGTTCGGTGATTTTCTGATTTTTCCAATGCGAAAACGGATGAGTTCCGGATGCTGCGATACACAATCCTTTATTCGACGCAAGTTGTGCAACAAGACTCCGAAGCCGAACGACTTCTTTCCGCGCTTCTTTGATGTCGTAACATATATTTGTTCCGACTTCAATGATGGATTGATGCATTTCCGGTTTTAACTGGTCCTGCATATCCTGTTCCTGCAGGATGATTTTTCCTTCTTCGAGAATTTCATTGATGTGTGAGCGAAGTTCCCGTGTTTTCGGGTCAACGATTTGAAATTCTTCTTCGATGCCGATGGTAAAAACGTGATTCTTTCCCATAACCCCTTGTTCCTCTATTTTGCTGAAGCCGCGGATTTTACAAAATCTCCCCACGTGAGATTCATTTTTCCGTCTTTATGTTTTTTCGCTCTGTTGATTGCCATCTCTGCCGCGTGTTCGACAACCCACTCAAAGTTCTCGGCGCCAACGGAATGATACTCCGCATCTGGTGCTGGATTACAAAAATCAATTGCATAGGGAATGCCATCACGTACGGCAAGTTCGACCGTGTTAAAATCGTACCCAAGCGCGTTGTTCAGTTTCAGCACCGAATCTCCAAGAAGTTTGAACAATTTTGTTTCGACGGGTTTCGGGTTTTGAACGTAACGCAAATGGTGCGGCTGCCGTGGGTCGTACTGCATGATGTGAACATCTTTTCTATCTAAGCAGTAGCAACGGAAATATTCAGTGAAGACAATTTCTTCCTGAAGCATCATCACGAGTTGGTCCGTTTCGTCGTATGCTTTGAAAAATTCTTCGGCATTGTTCAACTTGTACACATGTTTCCAACCGCCACCTGCAAACGGTTTGAAGTACGCAGGGAACCCAACGTAGTTGAAAATTCCTTCCCAATCGAGCGGGAAAGCAAGATTGCGAAATGATTTATCTGTCGTATCCGGCGGATGATTTTTCGAAGGAAGTATCACAGTTTTGGGAACCGCGACACCGACTTGTAGTGCGAGCGCATTGTTAAAAAATTTATCGTCAGCAGTCCACCAGAACGGATTATTAATCACCGCAGTTCCGGTAATAGCCGCGTTCTTCAGCATCGCACGATAGAAGGGAACGTCCTGAGAAATTCTATCAATGATGACCGCGTAACCCTGCGATACGTTTTGAATTACTTTGTCAATTCGAACTGCTTCAGCAACAATATCTTTTTCTTTCTTCGAGTTGATGCGCTCAACAAGTGTGGCAGGAAAACTTTCTTCCATGCCGTGAAGGATTCCAATCTTTTTCATAATGTTATTTTATTTGTGATAAATATTGAGGAAACATTTCTCGCCACCAGGGCCAATCGTGCCCCGTGCCGGAACGGTTATCAAGCCAATGTTGAATTCCTTTTTGGTTGAGAATGTTTGAGAGACGGAGATTTTCGTCCAAACACATATCCCACTCTCCGGTGCCAAGCACAATTCCCATTTGATGTAACTGAGATAACTGCCATTCATCGTTCAGTCCCGGAAGGAAGTCGGGCGGATTGTTGAAGTAACAATTGTCGTCGTAATATCCCATGATGAATTGCTTGATATCGAACGCGCCACCCATACTGAACAAATAGCCAACAAGTTCAGGATGACGGAATGCGAGATTTGCCGCATGGTATCCGCCGAAACTGCAACCGGCTGTTGCAACTTTGTTGCATCCTGTTTCATTCTTCGCCATTGGTATGATGTCGTTAACAAGGACATTCTCGTAGGCGAGGTGTGTTTTCACTCTGTCGGCAGGATGAATCGCGTAATTGTACCAACTCAACGAATCAATTCCGTCAGGGCAATAAATTTTCACCTTGCCAGATTCAATGAGATGCGCGGCAGAGTCAATCAGTTTGAAATCTTTGTTCTCGTAGTAGCGCGCCTTCGATGTCGGGAATAAAATGACAGGGTATCCGGCATGACCGAACACCATCATTTCAAACTCGCGGCTAAGCCACTGCGTATGCCATTTTTTATATTCTTCTTTCAATCTTTTCCTTTAGACAGATAAAACATTTGTTACAATTCAAAGAAAACCCACCCATAGCCCCTCCAAGGAGGGGAATGAAAGTCCCCTCTTGAGAGGGGATTAAGGGGTGTGTTAAACTTTAACTTTCGCTTCATCCCAAAGCGCATCCATCTCTTCAAGTGTTGAAGAGTGAATGTCCTTGTTCATTTCTTTCATTCGTTTTTCGATGTATTGGAAACGGGTTATAAACTTCTCTATCGTTGAGCGGAGTGCGTTTTCGGGATTGACGCCGATGAAGCGGGAGTAATTTACCAAAGCAAAGAGCAAATCTCCAAATTCCGATTCGATTTTTTCCGGATTATTTTCCGTGATTGCAAAATGGAGTTCTTCTGTCTCCTCGTCCACTTTTTTCCACGCGTCTTCCGCTTTCTTCCAGTCGAATCCGACTTTCGATGCTTTATCTTGTATCCGATACGCACGCAGTAACGCTGACAATGCTTTTGGAACACCATCAATTATGGATTCACGTCCTTCTTGCAATTTCAACTTCTCCCAATTCTGTTTGACATGGTCAGCGCCATCAACCTTTGCATCGCCATAGATATGCGGATGTCTGCGTACAAGTTTGTCGCTGATGGTTTGGATGAGTTCTTTCAGAGTGAACTCGCTATTCTCTTCGGCAATATTTGCATGAAAAAGGACATGGAGGAAAATATCCCCAAGTTCTTTCTTCAGTTCTTCCCAATTCTTATTATCAATTGACTCAACGACTTCGTACGCTTCCTCAATCAAGTAATGTTTGATAGATTCATGTGTCTGTTCTTTATCCCACGGACATTCTTTCCGGAGACGCTTGGTAATTTCGAGAAACTGTTCAAATTCGGCTAATGGTAAGTTTTTTTCCTGATTCATGATGCAAGAACATATTTATTTTTATGTTCAAATGCAACAGGGGAGTACTAATACTTTCTCTGTCGAATACTGTTGCTATCAATGACTGTAAAGGTGTTTTCAAATTTCAAATTTGACAGTTGAAACAAATCTAACAGGTAATTTCCGGGAAATTCAGGTGTGAAAAATTGAAAGCGTAAATACACCACGCCGCTTTTAGGTCGGAATCCATGTCGGAAAACAAGTTCGCCATAATCTCTGTCAAATGTAATCACCAGTCGTTCTTCAGAAATTGCAAGTTGCAATACTTCTTCATCCGTAACGCTTGGACATTCGATTCCGATAAACTTTATGTCGTACCCCGCCTGCTCAAGAATGTGTACACTTGCCAGCGGAAAATTTTCATTGGCAAGGAGTTTCATCATACTGCTTTTCTCGGTGATTCCACCATTAGGCCATCTTGCAAGCACTCATAAGAGTATGCAAAAAGCGCTTGCAAATCTTCCTTTGTCAGTCGAGGATAGTTCTCTAAAATTTGTTGTTCCGTCCAACCGGACGCAAATAATTGAAGCAGAAACTCGACTGATAATCGTGTCCCTTTAATTGTTGGTTTGCCAAGTAAAACCGATTTATCTGAATGTATATGTTCTCGCCAATTCATAAGTCAATTCCATTTCAAGGTAGAGAAATTCCTTAAATAACAAAAATACCAACTTCTATTCCCACCAAAACTTCCCACGCTTCTTTGATTGATTTCCAACTTCATCCATCGTTACACCATCGTACAATCTTCCGTTAAGCATGACATACCGAATTGCCTCACTGTTACGAATTTCCTGTAATGGATTTTTATCAAGCACAATCAGGTCGGCAAGTTTTCCGGTTTCAAGCGAGCCGATGTCGTTATCAAGACCGAGATATGCCGCGCCATTAATCGTTGCGCATCGTATTGCTTCAAGGGGGGTCATTCCACCTTGCACGAACATCCAGAGTTCCCAGTGAGCGCCGAGTCCTTGCAATTGTCCATGAGCGCCGAGCGTTACTTTCGCTCCTGCTTTTGCGGCAACGGTTGCGGCTTTTGCATTCTCGATGTAATTCCAATCATCTTCTGCCGCCATCATTCTGCGGCGGGAGCGCGGCTCAATCACATCTCGCGGAGTGAATCTCAGCAATCGTTCGTTTTCCCACACGTTGGTTTTCATGTACCAATAATTTTCTCCCCACAATCCACCATAACTGACAATGAGCGTTGGCGTATAGTACGTTTCACTTTTTGAAAGGAGAGTCGTCGCATCTTTGTACAAGGGCGAAACCGGAATCGAGTGTTCAATGCCGGTGTGCCCATCGAGAATCATGCTCATATTCCAGAAGTACGTCGAGCCGCCTTCAGGAACAACCATCATTTTCAGCTCACGTGCCGCTTCGATGATTTGTTGTTTCGCATCTCGGCGCGGTTGATTGTAACTCTTTACCGAAAACGCACCGACTGCTTTTAATCTTCGTAAATGCGATTTCGCATCTTCAAGATTATTTACAATCGCTTTGAACGGCGCTTCGGCTCCATATAAAATCGAACCGGTGGAATAAATACGCGGTCCGACCAATGCGCCTGCTTTCTGCAACTCAGAATTCGTAAATACCATCTCTGTTCCGTTTGACGGGTCATGAGTGGTTGTGACACCGAAAGCGAGATTCGTATAGTACGCCCAATGTGATTGCGCCGTAATACCACTGCTTCCCGTTCCGATATGTGCGTGAACATCTATCATTCCGGGCATGATATATTTTCCAGAGACATCAATCTTCTTTGCATTTGCAGGAATGGTGACACTTGATGAAGTGCCAATCGCTTTGATACGATTTCGCTCGACAAGAATTGTCGCGTTCGAGATCACTTCATCACCTTTCGCGGTGATGACAGTTGCACCTGTCAGTGCGATCGAACCGGAAGGAATATCTGTGGGGGCAGAGAAACTAATGTTGATGCCGGAAGTGTCCGGCTTTTCCTGAACGCTGTCTTTCGCTCCTTCTACAAACTTGAATGTGTTGGTTACATCTCTGCTGAACAGTTCGGGACCGAGCGTCCAATAAATTGTTTTGCTGTCAGATGACCAGTTCAGATATGTTCCCGCATCTCGGGAGATTTTCCTTACAGGATAATCCGAAGTGTTCGGACCGATATTGACTGCCTGTCCAGTTTTTGGAAAGACGGCGATGTATGCGTTGAACCGTTCAGTAAACGCAACCCATTTTTCATCGGGCGATTGAACAATCTGGTCTGCATTATCGGAGGTGAGATGAACTCGTCTCTGTTCGCCACTTAATCCAACGCTGACGAGTGCGCTCTTGTCTCCTTCATTTGAATTGAGGAAAATTCTCTCACCGGTTTTGTTGAACATCGGCGTGGAACCTTCTTCTGTAATAAGCGTTGCCTTGCCGCCGTCTGAGGACATCCAATAGATTCCCTGTTCTTTTGAATATGTTCTGCCGCGTAAGTTATCACCGCCGGTTTTTCTAAAGACGATTTTCTTCCCATCGAATGAAAATGACGGCTCGACAAAATGTCCTTTTTCGGTTGTAAGTTTAGTAGGAGATTTTCCATCTGTTTTGATTTTCCAAACAGTGCCAAGTTCTTCGTCGTTCCAAGTTGTGTAAGCAATCCATTTCCCGTCGGGAGAAAATGCAGGGAAGAGTTCGAAGCGTGTTTCATCGTTCGTCAAGCGTTTTGGCGTTCCTTCCGGCAACGGGCGTATCCATAATTTCCCGAGCGCGGTGTAGATAACAGATTTCTTATCAGGCGAAACTGTTGCAAAGCGAAGCATCCTCACATCAAATTTTTCAGGAGAAACTTCCTGTGGAAATCGGACAGCGTTTGTAATTGTTTGCTTCACATGAACGTTGAAAGGAATTTGTGTCGCGTCTTTGTTCTTGATATTGATGTTCCATATATGTCCCTTCGCGGAGATGAGAATATTTTTTCCGTCAGGCATCCACGCAAATCCGGGATGTACACCAAAGACTGCCCAAGTCTCCTGTGCGTCACGGTTGAGATTATCGTAGATGGGAGTTTCTTTTCCCGATTCAACATCGAACAAATACAACACAGACTTCAACCCAACGCGACGCACGAATGCGATTGTTTTTCCGTCAGGAGAAACCTGAGGTCTGCATGAACCACCTGCGCCGGAGATAAATGTTTCGGTTCGACCTTTTTCCATGTCGAGCCGCTGGATAACATAAATAACTCCGTATGGGTCTTTGTTGTACTGGAAGCCGCCGCCGCCGCTCACATCTTCACTGTAATAGAGATAGCGTCCGTCGGGAGAAATGCACGGTTCACCTGCATCTTGTTCCCAGTTGCGACGCTTGGTTAGTTGCAATCCGTCGCCGCCGCCGATGTGATACATCCACATTTCCCCTGCGCCGAGCGAGCGAGTGTTGCGATAATGTTTTCGTGCGATAATGTTCATTCCGTCCGGCGACCAGACAGCGTTGTTTGTCTGTCGTTCTTTTTCCTTTGTGATTTGTTTCGGATTTTTCCCGTCCGTGTCCATAATCCAAATATTGTCACAGCCGTCTCTATCACTTGTGAAGGAAATCTTTTTCCCGTCTGGACTGAAGCGCGGTTGAACTTCATACGCTGAACCGCCAGCGAGTAACGTTGCATTTCCTCCGATGCTCGACATGATGTAAATATCACCGAGCAAATCAAATACGATTTGTTTGCCGTCTGGAGAAACATCAACGGAAATCCAGGTTCCTTCGTCTGTATCGAATTCGATGTCAGTCGTAGGTCCGTGTTTCGTCGCGATGTCCCACTTTTCTTCCTTTTTCGACTCATCTTTTTTGGACGAATCAGGTTTGGCGGGTTGACTGACGAGAGAGGAGAGAAGCGTAAAAATCCCCCAAAGAACGAGAATGAGGCGGCGAATCATAGTTTGGCTTTCTATAAATAATTGAAAAAATGCCCATGAAGATAAGGAGATTGAACGATGCAAGCAACATTGGAAGGCACACAAAAATTTCTTACACTTGTGCCGACAAATTAGGAATTCGCTCATGTTTATTACGCTTCTCATCATCAATTTTATTGTTTCTTTTGTTGTCTGTTTTATCGTCGGCGCCATTTTCAAAAAGCCGGTTGACAAAATTCTGCAACGCCTTGTTGCGGAAGATATATTTATCGCATGGAGTAAGTACATCGTCTTTGCGATTTATGTCGTTGGAATTTCCGGCGGCGTCCGTGTGTGGGATTTGGAAAAATACATTTCGCCGCAAACCGAAAAAGGCGTCATTCTCGAACTCACAAACGAACGCTGGGTGCTTGAACTCTATCGTACCATCATCGGCACAATGCAAAGTGTCGCGTGGATGCTCTTGTTGTTTTTCATCTTCGCGTTGCTTGCCTATGTGATTGTGAAGGGGATGGAGATGCGGAAGCAAATGAAGGAAAGTCAATGAGTAAGATAATAAGTCGTCATTCCGACGAATGTCGGAATCTAACCAATTGTGAAAAAAATGGATGCCGAAATAAATTCGGCATGACGTCGTTGTGGTTTTTTGTGGCAATGACATTTGTTCTTCTTGTTTTGATTGCAGGATGCTCTTCTCAAAAAACTAAAATCAATCCGGAAGCATATCAAAAAGAAATTCTGCAATGGCAGAAAGAACGCGATGAACGACTCCGCAGAGAAGATAGTTGGCTCACGTTGATTGGTTTGTTCTGGCTGAAAGAAGGAGAGAACAAGTTTGGAAGCGATTCTGCAAATGCAATTATCTTACCCGAAGGAAAAGCACCGAAGTATGCTGGTTCGATATACTTAGAAAAAGGAAATCTCCGGTTGGAAACGATTCAGGATTTAGGATTGAAGATTAAGGATTCGGTGGTTATCAACTCTACCATACAATCGGATGGAGAGGGAACAACAAATCCTACAATCATGAATCTTGAATCTTTAATCTTGTATGTGATAAAGCGAGGAGAACAATTCGGCGTTCGGTTGAAAGACAAAGAAAGTTCTGCTCGTGTGAATTTCAAGGGAATGGAATATTTTCCTATCAATCCGAAATGGAGAATCGAAGCGAAGTTTGAGCCGTACACTCCGGCTAAATTGATTCCAATATCAACACAGATCGGAACGGTGGTGAATGATTCCTGCCCGGGCGCAATTGTGTTTGATCTGGATGGACAAAGTTACCGGCTCGATGCAGTGATTGAGGAACCGGGTGCGAAGGAATTATTCATCATGTTCTCCGATGAAACAAGCGGAAAAGAAACGTATGGAAACGGACGCCAACTGTATTGCGATTTACCTGATGCGAACGGAAACGTAATTCTTGATTTTAACAAAGCATACAATTGGCCCTGCGTCTTCACTCCGTATGCTACCTGTCCGATTCCTCCGAGACAGAATCATTTGTCAATGCGGGTTGAGGCGGGAGAGAAGATGTACTCACAGCACTTCTGATAGGCGAGTGCTGGTTAGTGATTTATCTGATGTTATGCATTATTCAACTCCAACGGGGTGATGTTATTGTAGGAATGAAAGGGAAACACAAATAATCTCCGTAGGAGTAAAATAATAGAGTTTTGTTACATAAAGAAAATCATTTTTCTTGGTATATTTGACCTAACATTTACTATGGTAAACAAACTTGTAAATATTGACTTTGATAAAGTTTATAATCATTGGATAGAAACTTCTGAGGGTGATTACCAAACAATGATGAGACTGTTTGAATCTCAATCATTCCATTGGGCTTTATTTCTTGGACATATTTCGATAGAAAAGTTATTGAAAGCGCGGTATGTAAAGATTCATCAACAACATGCACCGTTCATTCATAATCTTTATCGTTTAGCTGAGTTGTGTAATCTTGCATTAGACGATGATTATTCAGATTGGCTTGATACGATTACCTCGTTTAATATTCAGGCAAGATACGATGATTACAAAAACGAATTTTACAAACAATGCACTCCGAAATTCACTAAAGAATGGATAGATAAAATAACCCTACTTAGAACATGGATAATAGAGAAGCTTTAACCATCGCCAAACGGTATGCGGAAAGTATTAATAGAAAATACGATAGCGTCCGTGTTTATTTATTTGGCTCCTATATCAGAGGCAATTATCATGATGATAGTGATATAGATATTGCTGTTGTCTTCAAAGAGTATGATAATACACTTGAAATATTTTTAGAGTTGATGCGATTACGAAGAAGTATTGATAGCAGAATTGAACCACATCCTTTCCGGGAACAGGATTTTACCTATTCTAACCCGTTGGCGTGTGAGATACTGAAATATGGGAAATCAATTGTAAGATAAGATTTTTGTGTTGTACGCTATTGAACAAGAATATGAATGACCCTAAAATAATGACCCTCCTTCATAAGATTCGCGAAGAAAATTATGAAACAACAAAACATCTATCCTCAGAAGAACAAATAAAGAAGATACAGGATGAGGTACGCGAAATCAAGAAGCGTATTCAGAGCAAACACAAGCAAGTAACAGTTTAATTCTCGTTATCGAGAAAAGATGGGGCGGGGGTGAAGATGTATGCGGGGCATTAAGCCGCTATCTTTTATGTTGCGTTTTTATTCTCAAAGTTCATTTCTCACTTAACTTTGCCTTCCGTTCTTGAGAAAGTCGCTGAATTCTTTTTCTTCTTTTGCTATCAAAGTTTTGTTCACGAAGATGAAATGTTGTTCATCTATTTCCTTAAAGTTTAAAATTCCGTCCTCGAAACTGTCTGATTACAATTTATTATTCCTCTGGCATTGAAGCGATAAGGTCTTGCATCTCCAACGCACCTAATGTATCAATCATCGGAATAATTACAGGTGAAATTGCTTTAGTAATTTTCTCAATTGTTGTAAAGATGTTTTCACTGTCGTCCGTGTCATCTGTTTTTTGTTCCTTGTCATTGTCATTAATTAATGCAAGTCCGATAAGCACAAGTCCAAATTTATACTTGGCTTGAATAGCTCTTATCTCTGTGTTCTTCGCTGCTTTTAATTCTGAAAGCAAATGAATGTTGTCAATGTTTACAAAGTAGTCGTAACCCAATTCACCGCTATCCTTAACTTTTAACGCTGAGTTTTCATTGAACCCTTGAGTAGTCCAATTCTCTCTTGGAACTTCAATGATATTTGGTAAAGCAAAACCGTCAGGTTTTTTTGTTTCGTCACCTGGTTGATTTGATGCAGGTGGCTTTCTTTTTCCTCCTTTTGATTGTTGCTTGTTCAGTGGCTCAATAACTTTAATATAGAATTCTTCCGTGAACGGTGCTGCTCGGCTAATATCATTTACTTCACTTCTGAAATGAACAAGGTCTCCAACTTTAGAATTCTCTAGCAAAACATTTAGGTATGCGTTACCATTCCAAAGATTGATGTCCCTGTTTTCAGATTCTTTTCCATTCACAAAAAGTTTGAAAGTGCCTGGGTCTTTACTTCTGTCAAAGTAATCATTAGCAACATCAGTATTAAACTCAACTCTGAACTTGCTATTCTGATGTGCTTGCTTTGGATTTTCGTGATTGAATTTTTTGGTCAAAGTAAAAATTGTCGGAAAATCTCTGCCATTGTACTCCTCAGATTTACCTGCATTATTTGTGTTGAAAGGATTTATAAGTTTCAAACCTTGAACGAAAAGCTTTGAAAGTGTTGGTGAATTTTTTAAAAGATTCTGTAAAACTTCAGTTAAGGGTTGTTGGTCTGAAAGTTTTGTTTCTATTTCTTCTCTGCGTCTTTTATCTTTCAAAATTCCTAATCCAGGATGTTTCTTTAACACATCTTCCAACTCATTTTCAATTTCCGTTTTAAGTGGGCACGTGCTTAACCTATCACGACTATTCATAAATAAATCTTCTCTTGCTCTACCGTCAATATCTGAACAATCAAGAATTACTAGAATTGATTCTGCTAAGTAACTAAGTCCAACTCCTTTCCTGTTGAAGAACGGTTTTGATATGTAACCGTGAGTTTGACCATTGATTGTAAACACAATTCCCTCGTCTTTAGTGAACTTCTCGTGCTTTCCTTTTTTGAAAACATAAATTGAATACTTCATTTGCTGTCCGCTAACAGTCATTGAACCTGAAGTTGGAAAATTATCTTCAATATTTTCTGAGCGGTCTTCATCTACACGAACTGATAAACCAGAAAGAATTGTTTCATAAGTGTGAGCAGAATAATTTTTCCTTCGCTCGTAAAGCTTCACAGGTAAAGCAATACTCGGCATTAAAACCGAAAGTTTATTGTAAAGGTCAAAATTGACAATTGTTCTAAGCCCTGGTCCAATTTTATATTCAAACAACTTGATGTAAGTTCCCCATTGCATAGGTTTGCAGTAAGGTTCGGGATAATCACCTGGAAGGATTAGAAGTTCATCAGCTGGGAAAAACAAAATATGATTACTTGGTGCTAAGTATTTGTAGTTTGAACTTCTTGCTCCATGTTGTGGGTCGTCTCTACGGATTATTGTGAAACCCCAAAAATCTTTCATCGGGTCGCTTTCGTATTCCGCAATTCCTGGATGGCGTTTTGAAATTATTAATTGAATGTTTCTCTCTCCACAAAAACGAAATACTCCTGTTCCTCCCATGTTGAATTTACCCTGTACAAAAGGAATACGAAGTTTATTTGATTTTCTAATTGACAAAATTGTGCTATGAAGTCGTGCAGGAGATTGTCCTTCACCGCTATCAAAAATTGCATAGTTAGGGTTTGTCTTTTGTCCTGTTGCTACAAAGCCAATGTTCTCCGCTAACTTACTTCTCTCTTTTGGAGAAATGTTAGTCAACTTTCCGTCAAAGATTTGATAATACTTTACAAGAGCATCTTTGATACTTTGCGGTGCATCTTGACTTTCGGGGTTTATGTCTTGGCGTAAACATTCTCCCATGAGCATTGCATCAACAGAGTTTATTATCTTTTCAACTATTGCTGATTCAGGTTTGTTCTGCTGATTGCCGATGATTGAATAATTGTTTTCGTCATCACCGAACAGTTGCCAATTCTCTGGTCTGTCCCAATACTTTTCCCGTTTCAAAATTTCAATTATTTCATCTTCGGTTTCGCAATGAACCAAAGCTAAACAGAGGTCTTTAAGTTGCATCATTGTTTTTTTTTCTTAGCAATGTCAGTTTATGTGATTGTGAACATTAAAGCATTTTCTGGTAATATCTAAAATCTATTACTACGATAAAATTCAAAGTTTATTTCTGTCCGACAAGTACAGAATTGGAATTGCATACTTGATTTCAGCAAATATACACCATTCCTCTTTTCAATCAAACAAAAAACAAAAAAAATGGAGCCCACCGGAAGGTGGACTCCATTTCATCGCACAAGAAATTTATTCTTATGCTATCACTGCGCTGACGATTTCGGTTTTTGGTCCGGGCTGTCCGGTGGTGTTTTGCCACCAACCGAGATAGTAAACCGTCTTGCCGACATCCGAGGCATTGAACGTGACAACGTACGGCGTGGCAGTATCAAGGACTAAAAAGCTCATCTCTGTTTCATCCACCGGTGCGGGTCCGCCAATCTTCCGATAAATCATACAGCCAAGAACACCCTTCGGTTTTCCCTTGCTCTTGGGAGTGGTCTCATCAAAAAAGTGAATGGTATGTTGCAGGTGTGTGCTTGTGTCAATACGGAACATCGGACGAGTGGAAGGTTTGGGCGATGCAGTCGGCGTGCTATCCGATTGAGTAATGCCAACCTTGATTTTCTGGTCAGCAGGAATTGCATCGTTTTGGTTCACCTTTTTCAAAACCGATGACATGGTTTTGGTGAGCTTCTCCCGTGAATCATCTTTCTTCACGGTTGCCGCCCGCGCCGCCGATTGCGCGCTGAGATGCGTTCCATAATCTCCGCTCCACGTATTGGTGTCATTATCAACAGCCTGTTTGTCAGTATCAGTAATCTGATACGCGCCGGAATTATCAACAAGTTCTTTTTTAATTTCCGTGACAGTTGTGTTAAACCGTTCGTCTGACATGTTTCTAAATTTGGGAATTGACATATAACTAAGCTTCCTATATTATTTTAATTATTTGAAAAAAAGTTATGCCTGCAAGCAGAGCATAATCCGTTATTTAGTGTGATGTATAAACTTATAGTAAAGGAAAAAAATTCCTTCGTTGAAGGAAAAGATTCCCTCGTTGGAGGGGAAGATTTCCTCCAAGGAGGGGAAGATTTCCTCCAAGGAGGGGAAGATTTCCTCCAAGGAGGAGAAGATTTCCTCCAAGGAGGAGAAGTTTCCCTCAAAGTAGGGAGAGATTTCCTCCAAGGAGGGGAAGATTCCCTTCAAGGAGGGGAAGTTTCCCTTCAAGGAGGGGAAGTTTCCCTCGAAGGAGGAAATCATTTCCCTAAAGTAATATCGTGCATTTTCAGGCTGATTTTAATAATTATGAACTTTCAAATGTCATTCCGTCACCCGTTTGACTATCTGTCACATTTTCCATATCTTTGTACCGAACTTTTGAAATCAAACCACGAATACGAACGAATTAAACAATTTTACTTCCCGATAGCCATCTGCTCATCGGGAAAACTTTTCTATGCCTGAACAAAAGAAACAAGTCTATCTTGAAACATACGGTTGCCAGATGAACGTGGCGGACTCGGAGTTGGTGTTAGGTCTCCTCGATAAGGATGGCTACGACATTACCAATTCGATTTCCGATGCCGATGTCATTTTGGTGAACACGTGTAGCGTGCGAGAGAACGCCGAGCAACGTGTGTATGGTCGGCTTGGGAAGTTCAAGCAATTAAAGAGAGAGAGACCGGAGGTTGTGGTCGGCGTGCTTGGTTGCATGGCGGAACGATTGCGCGATAAACTGACGGGAGAAAAAGCAAAGAGTGTCGGACAGATTGTTGATTTGATTGTCGGTCCGGATGAATACCGGAAAGTTCCGGAACTTGTGAACAAGGCGTGGGATGGCGAGAAGGGAATTGCCGTGCGGCTCTCCCGTGTGGAAACGTATGACGACCTTGCACCGTTACGTACCGATGGAATCAGCGCATGGATTACGGTAATGCGTGGGTGTGATAAATTCTGTACGTTTTGTGTTGTGCCGTTTACGCGTGGGCGCGAGCGAAGTCGAACAGTGGAAAGCGTTGTGAAGGAAGTGGAAATACTTTCCGCGCGTGGCTTCAAAGAGGTGACATTGCTCGGACAGAACGTGAACTCGTTTCGTGACGGGAATGATGATTTTGCTGATTTGATGAAAGCTGTTGCTGAAGTTGATTCTTCGATTCGTGTACGGTTCACAACTTCGCATCCTCAGGATATGTCGGACAAACTGATTAAGACGATTGCTTCGTATCCGAACATCTGCAAGTTTATTCATCTTCCCATTCAATCCGGCTCGGATAGAATTTTGGAATTGATGAACCGGACGTACAACCGCGCACATTACATGCGCTTGTTGGAGAAAATCAAAAAAGAAATTCCCGACGCAAGTCTTTCCACCGACATCATCACTGGATTCCCGACGGAAACGGAAGAAGACCATCAGAAAACACTTGACGTGATGAGAGAAGTACGGTACGATGGCGCATACATGTTCAAGTATTCTCCGCGAGAACATACGCCTGCGTTCACCATGATTGATGATGTGAGTGAAGAAATCAAAACAAAACGCATAAATGAGATTGTAGAATTGCAACAACGCGTTTCGCTTGAAAATAATCAAGCGCTCGTCGGCAAGATATTTGAGATTTTGGTTGAAGGGGAAAGTAAGAAATCATCTGACGACTGGCAGGGAAGAACGGACGGAAATAAAATGGTGGTGTTTCCGAAAGGTAATTTCAATGTTGGTGATTATATCAATGTGAAAATTGTTCGCGCCAATTCGGGGACGTTATTCGGTGAAGTTGAGAGTGTTGTTGAGGAATTGGAGGTGGCAGTCGCGTGAACGTTATTCGTCATTGGTCATTGGTCATTAATCATTTGGTTGACGGTTGTCGGTTGGCAGTTCGTTGTTGTACTTTGTTCCTAATAATTTACCTTACACTGCTCACTGCTCACTGCTCAACGCTCTATGGACAAAACTCAAAACCCGAAACTCAAAACAAGAACGAAGTGGCTCAGGCAATCCAACTCTTAGAGAAGGGTGAAGTGAATGAAGTCAAGTCTCTTCTGCCTGAACTGATCACGAAATATCAGAACGATGCGGGTGTGGTGTATCTTCAAGGGAGATTGGCGACGAATGCGAATGAGGCGAAGCAATTTTATCAAACCATTCTCAGCAACTTTCCGAAAAGCGAGTGGGCGGATGATGCGTTGTACCGGTTGTATCAATACAATTATGCGATGGGTTTATACAGAACTGCAAGCGCTCAACTTCAACAACTTGCAAAAGAGTATCCCGAATCGCCGTATGTGAAGAGCGTTCCGAAATCGGATTTGCCGAAAGTTGATAAACCGGTGACAGTTGCGAAGGAACCCGAAGTGCAATCAAACAAAACAGAGACGAAAAAAACGAACGAACAGGAAATTAAGCCGCAAGGAAGTCAGGAAAGATTTACGTTGCAGGTTGGCGCGTTTTCTACATCGGTGAATGCAGAAAAAGTGAAAAGCAGTTTTGAAGAAAAAGGGTACAAGGTAGAAGTCGCAAGCAAAGTTCAGAACGGAAAGAGTTTGTACAAAGTGTGGGTTGGCGGATATAAAACACGTGACGATGCAGAGAAAGCATCGAAAGAAGTGAAGTCAAAATTTGGTTTAAGTTCAATGGTGATTGAACGGTGATGAACAGCGAGTCTCAACAAAAAGAACTTGGGATTGTCGGTGAATCGCTGGAGATAAAAGAAATTGTCCATGTGATTCAACAAGTCGCACCGACGGATATTACTGTGTTGATAACAGGGGAGAGCGGAGTCGGGAAAGAAGTCATCGCTAAGGCTATTCACAAAGCAAGTTCAAGAAAAAACAAGCCGATGATTTCCGTGAACGCCGGAGCGATTCCCGAAGGAATTATCGAGAGCGAATTATTCGGACATGAAAAAGGAGCGTTCACCGGCGCTTCAGAAACACGGAAGGGATATTTTGAACTTGCTGATGGCGGGACAGTTTTTCTTGATGAGATTGGGGAACTTCCTCTCGGAACACAAGTGAAATTTCTCCGCGTTCTTGAAAGCGGTGAGTACATGCGAGTCGGC
This sequence comes from Ignavibacteriota bacterium, assembly GCA_016212665.1. NCBI lineage: Bacteria > Pseudomonadati > Ignavibacteriota > Ignavibacteriota bacterium. Next base: position 39,400 of record JACREZ010000009.1, on the reverse strand, counting down.
TCCGCTACGCCGCGCAAAGTGGATGTACGGGTGATTGCCGCAACGAATAAAGACCTAAATTTTGAAGTACGTCACGGGAGATTTCGTACAGACCTTTATTTTCGCTTACGCCCAATCAACATCAATATCCCAGCACTGCGTCAGCGTGTAGAGGATATTCGACCTTTGATCGAATATTTTACAGAGCAATTATCAGAAAAGAAAGGTTATCAGTTTGGGGGTATTTCAGAGGAGGCGATTGAAACACTAGAGGCATATTCATGGCCAGGGAATGTAAGAGAACTAAAAAATGTTGTTGAAAGTTTGCTTGTATTAGGTGGCGGAGTACGGATAGAATCTGATGGTGTGAAGCGGTACTTACGTCTTTATTATCCCCCTACGCGAAATTTACCAGTTGTAACAAATAAATCTCCTGAACAAGCAGAACGCGAATTAATTTACCGCGCATTGCTTGAAGTGAAGAACGACATCATGGAAATCAAACAGATGTTGCAAAAACCTGTGTATGTCAATCAGGATATGATAGTGAAGATGCCTCTGCTTGATGTTGAGAACTCGCATGATGCGCCACCTGCAGATTCATCGCACTTAGACGAATCGGTAATTCCAATCAAAGAAATGGAAAAGCGGATGATTATCGAAGCGTTGAGAAAATATCATGGGAACAGAAAGTTGGTCGCGAAAGCGTTGAACATCAGTGAGCGGACGTTGTATCGTCGGGCGAAGGAGTATGGAATCGAGAACCTATGGTAGCGAAGTTAGTTTTTAGTTTTTTATTGTTAGTTTTAGTTGGTTTAGTTGTTGGTTGCTATTCGTTCACGGGTGCGAGCGTTCCGCCGCATTTGAAGACGATTGCAATTCCTTTGTTCGATGACCAAAGCGGTTCGGGAGAACCGAATCTGCGGGAACAACTGACGAACAAGTTGCAGGAAAGTTTTATACGCGATAACAATTTCCAACTTGCGGATAAGCGAACTGCAGATGCGTTGCTTGAAGGAACAATCACTTCAATGCCGAATGAACCGGCGGTATTAACAAAAGGCGAGCAGGTAACAAAGAACCGCGTTACAGTGAACGTGAAGGTTCTCTACCGTGACCAAAAAATGAAGAAGCAAATCTGGGAAAAGCAATTCTCCCGCTACGCTGACTACGATATTTCCGGTGGTCCATCTGCAAAGCAAGCCGCTATCACAACCGCAATCGAACAATTGACAGAAGATATTTTGCTTGATACTGTTTCGGGGTGGTAACACTAATAAATCCTAATATCGAATTTCAAAATCCTAAACAAATCCTAAACGAGAATTCTCAAACTTATTTCATTCGCGTCTAATATTTTCGATAGTAGATATTCGAATTTGTCCCAAAGGGATCCCTTCGGGGTTTAGGATTTCGGATTTACAAATTAGAAATTCAAACACACACTGAGTAAATTGATTCTAAAAAATAAATGGCTGATACAGTAATTGGTGTATATTTCGTTTCGTTAACGCTCTTGTTCATGTTTGGCTCGAGCGGCTTCATCATGGTCTATTATTATTTGAAGTATCGGAACAAGAAAATGGAGACGCCGCCTGAACTGACACAATTCCCGATGGTGACCATTCAACTTCCGATGTACAACGAAAAGTATGTTGTCCATCGTTTACTTGAAGCGGTCGTGCAGATGAAATATCCGAAAGAGAAACTTGAGTTTCAGGTACTGGATGACTCGACGGATGAAACAACGGAGTTTGTCGCGGAAGAAGTCGAACGGTATCGTCAGATGGGGCACGACATAACGCTTGTCCATCGAACAAATCGTTCGGGATATAAAGCGGGCGCGCTGAAAGAAGGCTTACTGACAGCGAAGGGAGAATTCATTGGTGTATTCGATGCGGACTTTGTTCCGAATCCTGATTTCCTGATGAGAACGATGCCCTACTTTTTGATGGATGAAAAAATCGGGATGGTGCAGACGCGGTGGGAACACATCAATGTTGATTATTCGCTTTTGACACGCGCACAAGCAATGTCGCTCGATGCGCATTTTGTTATCGAGCAAAATGTGAGGAACAAAGCAGGATTCTTTTTGAACTTTAATGGAACAGGAGGAATCTGGAGAAAATCGTGCATCGAAGATGCAGGCAACTGGCAGGCGGATACGATTACAGAGGATTTGGATTTGAGTTACCGCGCTCAGTTACGCGGATGGAAATTCCGTTACCTCAATGATGTTACATCGCCGGCAGAACTCCCTTCGGAAATCAACGCGTTGAAAACGCAACAGTTCCGGTGGACAAAAGGCGCCGTGGAAACTGCACGAAAGATTTTACCGATGGTGTGGAAATCGAAATTGCCATTCAACAAAAAGATGGCTTCGACGCTTCATCTCACCGGCAACGTTGTTTTCCCGTTTATTTTGTTAACGGGAATTTTAAATGTGCCGCTCATTTACATCAAACATCAGGGCGGGTACGAAATGTATTTCGGAATCATGGCGGTGTTTGTGCTGGCGTTTCTCGGTTCATTTTTGTTTTACATGTATTCACAGAAAGCTGTCTATCGCGATTGGCAGAGGCGGATGTTGTTGTTTCCTCTCTTCATGGCGGGAAGCATGGGTTTTGCGGTGAACAATACACGGGCAGTCATCGAAGGAATTTTCAAAAAGAAATCCGAGTTCGTGCGCACCCCGAAGTATCGCATCGTTGATAAGAAAGACAAGTGGCATGGAAAACATTATGTGCCTGTCAAACTCAGTTTCACCGTTGTTATCGAAGCACTGCTTTCGATTTATTGTTTGTTCGGCGTCGGTTCTTCGATTTATTATTTAGAAATTGCCGCCGTGCCGTTTCAATTATTATACACAATGGGATTCGGGTTTGTCGGCTGGCTTTCGATTGGTCAGGCATTTACCGCACGCCGTCTCGCACTTGCCGCCCGAAAACAAAAGTTAGAAACAAATCAGGTAGAAGTATTAGCCTCATAAGACATTATGGAATTTGATGAACTTCAGGCGCGTGTTATGCGCCGCTCCGATTCTCCTCTCTTTGCACGACTTGCCTACATGTTGCTCGAACATGGTGACGTGAACGAAGCAAAAGATGTATGTTTAAATGGAATCAATCAGTACCCGAAATACGCATCGGGATACATTGTCCTTGCAAAATGTTTTGCCGCTGAATCGGATTTTGAAGAGGCGTTGAGAACGCTTTCACAGACGAGAGCAATCTTCCCGGATTCTGAGCAACTCTTCATCTTGAAGAATGAATGGGAGACAAAAAAAACGAATGTACCGGTTCAACCTCTTCAATCGGCAAAGGAACAACCCAAACAGTCACAGGAAATGATTGAGTTTCAGGGAGAGTTTGTCAGTCCCACGCTTGCGGAAATTTATGTGAAGCAAGGATTGATTGTTGAAGCGATTGAAGCATACGAAAAACTCATCGAGATGAAACCGGAACATCGCGGCGAGTTTGAGAAACGAATAGGGGAGTTGGAGAAGAAACTGTAATACACTTTTCGAGTGTCATTCTGAGCGAAGCGAAGAATCCAAAACGTTTGTAGAGTTATCTGGATTCTTCACCCCCGATAAATCGGGGGATTCAGAATGACACCGTTCTCTTTTATGGACTGATGAAGAATTATTATGTGTACATAATGACGAACAGGAGAAACGGTACCTTGTACACGGGCGTGACAAACAATCTTGAGCGTCGAGTTTATGAACACAAACATAAATTGATTCAAGGATTTACGTCTAAATATGGACTTCATCAATTAGTGTACTTCGAGGATACTATTGATGTGAACGCGGCAATAGCACGAGAGAAACAAATTAAAGGATGGGTCAGAAAAAAGAAACTCGCTTTAATTGAATCAATAAATCCCGAGTGGAAAGATTTGAGTGAAGGGTGGTATGATTAAATAACCAAGCAAAGCTTTGTCATTCTGAGGAATCCCGCTTTAGCGGGTGACGAAGAATCCAGAAAACCGGTTAAGTGCTAAATTCAAAAAAATCTGGTTTCTTCATCCCTCTGAAGCAGGATTCAGAAGGACGGTACATCTTGTCTAAATAAAAAGTCCCGTACTCGACGGGACTTTTTATTTACCGCATGAGCGGTGAAAAGATTTAAATTTAATTACGCGGCAGGAGTCGCGGCAACAGCCGCAGGTTGTAAGGAAGAGACGAGTCTCTTTAACTGAGACTTTTGTCGAGCCGCTTTGTTTTTGTGAATGATACCCTTTGCCGCAAGTTGGTCTAAGATTTTGTACGCACGGTTGAGAGCGGTTACTGCTTTGTCTAATTCCTTCGTTTCAGTAACTCGTTTTACCACGGTGTTCATTATTGAATTATCACGGCGGTTGCGTACCTGATTCCGAATTGCTTTTCTTGCCTGCTTTTGGGCTGATTTATGTCGTTGCATTAAATTCCTATTCTATTGATTTTTCTAAAAACGCCTGCAAATATAGGAATTTCCGAGAAACTTACAAAACCAATTTGTAAACCGAGATTCGTCCGCGTATATTGTCGCAGTCAAAAATTGCTCTTTGAATTTTTGGGGTGTCCCGTTCGACAGAGTCGAACGGGACTGAGATTATACCCTTATCACCTGATCTGGATTATGCCAGCGTAGGGAAATTGAACACGAGTTTCATGCCGTCATTCATTTTACCACGTTGGTAAAAAGGATAACGGCTTTTTATTTTGTGTTTGATTGAAAGAAATTTTATGAAGAAAATATTGTATTGTTTGATGTACTGTTCGATTGTTTTGTCATCACTGGTTGGACAAGAGTTGGCAATAGCAGAACGTGACACGATGTATTATTTATCTCCCGTGATTGTGAACCCGATTCAGGCGAAGGAACGGGAAACACCGGTGACGTTTTCCAACTTGAAGCAGGAACAATTGAAAGAGAGATACACTGTACAGGATATTCCCGTTCTGCTTTCCGAGATGCCTTCGATGACATTTTACTCGGAGAACGGAAGCGGCATTGGTTACAATTACATTAACTTGCGCGGTTTCGACCAGCGACGTTTGTCGGTGATGATAAATGGCATACCGCAAAACGACCCGGAAGACCACAATGTCTATTGGATTGACTTTCCTGATTTACTTGCAAGCACTAGCGATATACAAATTCAGCGTGGCGCGGGAAGCGCATTTTACGGACCTCCGGCAATTGGCGGTTCGATTAATCTTGTAACGACTCCGTTTAATGAGAAGAAGGGAATTAAACTCGAATCACTGTTCGGCTTTCAGGAGTTTGGCGGGAGTGAAACAAAACTTAATACAAGAAAATATGAAGTCTCGGTCAACTCAGGAATGATTGAAAACCAATATGCACTCTTTGCAAAGTTAGGAAAGATACGAAGCGAAGGATACCGCGAACACTCGTGGGTGGATTTGAATTCGTACTTTCTCGGCGCTGTACGATTCGACAAAGATATGACTACGCGATTTCACTTCTTTGGAGGACCGCTTTCTGACGGACTTGCCTATTATGGATTGCCCAAATTTGTGAATGAAGATTTACAACTTCGACGTGTCAATCTCATGTCGGATTTATATAAGGCAGATACCGTAACAAAAGATTTATCTTCCATACCTCGCCGCCGCCCGCAAGAGGTGGAGAATTTTTTCCAACCGCACTATGAATTGATGAATGAATGGCGATTATCTCCCACATACACTCTTTACAATACTTTGTTCTTCTACACAGGCGAAGGTTCGTTTGATTATGATGCATCATGGGCTGATACTTCGGCGTTACGTATCGGTTCGGATTGGGGAATACCGGCAACGGAGAATCCTTCAAACACACTTGTTCGTGCGTATGTTGAAAATCAACAATTCGGTTGGTTGCCGCGTTTGGAGATTGAGCACGAAAACGGAACCTTAACCCTCGGAACTGAATTGCGTATTCATCGCTCTGTGCATTGGGGAAAAGTTCAGTATGCAGAAAACCTCCCTTTCGGTTACGACCCGGATTATCATTTCTATGAGTACAACGGAGAGAAAGATATTGTTTCGTTGTATGCACACGAATTATATCGCCTCGATAGTAATCTAACATTGATGGGAGACTTGCAGTTTGTTTACAATCGCTATGGGATTGCCAATGAAAAATTTCTGAACAACAGTTTCAGTATGCCGTATAGTTTTGTGAATCCACGAATCGGCATCAACTATAATTTTCATCCTGAGTGGAACGGATATATTTCACTTGCTTACACTTCCCGCGAACCGAGATTGAAAAATTTGTACGCAGCGGAAGACCAATGGTGGTCGTGGCAGGGACCGCAGTTTGAATCGGATACAACAGGCGGAACGATGAAATACAATTTTGATAAACCGCTCGTGAAGCCGGAACGATTGTTCGATGTTGAAGTGGGAGTTGCATATCAAACAGCAGATGCGCAGGTGACGGCTAATCTTTTCTGGATGGAATTTACCGATGAGTTAGTAAAGAATGGTCAGGTGGATATGTTTGGTCAGCCGGTAACAGGGAATGCAGAACGTACGCGCCACATCGGGCTGGAGTTTGACGGTGTCGCGAAGATGAATGATGAGGTTTCGTTGAGCGGAAATTTGACAATTTCACAGAATAACCTCGTTCGGTTTTCTACATTCAAAGATGCAAGCGGAAATGATTTGACAGTTCCGTTTTCGCTCGATGGTAATTCAATTGCCGGATTTCCTGATGTGTTGTGTAATCTCCGGGCAACATATAATTATGAAGGAGTTACATCTTCACTTGTTGCAAAATATGTCGGTTCGTTCTTTACAGATAATTTTGAAAACGGCATGAACAAAAATGATGAGTACACCGTCATCAATTTTGAGTTCTTATATCAAATGCCTGAAGTATTGGGAATGGAATTCAATTTGCGTGGTGAAGTTCGGAACTTACTGAACAAATTATATTTGATGAGCGGCGAGGGAGATAAATTTTTCCCGGCGGCGGAGAGAAGTTATCTTGTTGGAGTAACAGTTAATCTCTGAGAGTTTCCTGTTTTCTGTTTCCGGTTTCCTGTTTTGAGGTTCTAGATTTTTGTAAATCAAAAAATGAAAGCATTAATTATAGCAAATGGTTCTTTGCCATCGATGCGGATTGTTCGTTCGTTAGAACAATTGGCAGATGTTGTAATCTGCGCGGATGGAGGAGCGAATCATGCAAGAGCGTTACATATTCAGCCCACAATTATTCTCGGTGATTTTGATTCGGTGACTGCTTCGACGAAGAGGTATTTCAAGGATGTACCACAATTGCATATCAATAATGAACACAGCACGGATTTAGAGAAAGCGATTCAATACTGCATTGAGCAAGGAATCACCTCGGCTGATATTATTGGTGCGTTCGGAGATAGGTTAGACCATACGACGGGGAGTCTTGGATGCTTCAAAAAATTCGGGAAGAACATTGGATTACGATTTGTTGATTCGGTTGGTGTTCTCACAAGAATAAAAAAATCTGAAACCATCAAAACAAAAAAGGGGGAGAAACTTTCGCTTATTCCTTTCGGAAGATGTGTCGGTGTTACAACGAATAATCTCAAGTATGAACTGAATAATTCCGTCGTGGAAATTGGAGTGCAGGAGGGAATAAGTAACGAGGCGCTTTCGTCGTCTATTTCAGTTTCAGTGAAAAAGGGGATTCTCTTGCTTTATCGTTTTCATTGATTCGATGCTTGATACTCATAATCTCAACTACTCAACTACATTGTACTTTCGAAATTGATTCATCTCGGTTTTCCTGATTACCTGATTATCTTTGCGTATTTCGGAATCATACTTTTTGTAGGATTTCGTTCAGCAAGAAAAAAGCAAACGAGTGATGAGGATTTCCTTCTCGCCGGACGTTCGCTTACGCTTCCGGTCTTTGTGATGACGCTCGTTTCGACATGGTACGGCGGGATACTTGGCGTCGGTGAGTTTTCTTATCGTTACGGAATTTCAAACTGGGTAACACAGGGAGTCCCATATTATATTTTTGCGGCGATATTTGCTTTTGTCCTTGCAAAAAAAATCCGTGAAACAAATCTTGTTTCCATTCCCGATAAGTTGGAGCAATCGTATGATAAGAAGACGGCGCTCCTCGGCTCCGTTCTCACGTTCATTCTGATGACGCCCGCGCCGTACATTTTGATGCTGAGTATTTTTCTCCAAATGCTCTTCGGATGGAGTATGTTGGTCAGTGTACTTATTACGGCAGTTGTCTCCGTTTCATATTTATTTTTTGGGGGATTTCGTTCTGATGTGGATACAGACAAAGTCGAGTTTGTGTTCATGTTTCTTGGCTTCGCGATTATCATTCCGTTTTGTGTCTCTTCCTTTGGCGGGCTGGAATTTCTTCAATCAAAGTTACCACCGTTGCATTTAACGATGCATGGGGGAAATTCGTGGCAATATATTCTTGTCTGGTTCTTTATCGCGTTGTGGACGCTCGTTGACCCTGCGTTTCATCAACGTTGTTACGCGGCGAAAGACGGAGCGACTGCACAAAAGGGAATTCTTGTTTCGATTTTGTTTTGGCTTGTGTTTGATTTTCTCACAGCAACTGCAGGATTGTACGCACGAGCCGCGCTTCCGAATCTTGAAGAACCGATGAAAGCGTATCCGATGCTTGCCGAAGCGGTGCTTCCCCCGATTGCGAAGGGATTATTTTATGTCGGAATGTTGGCGACAATCATGTCAACACTGAACACACTGGCGTTAGTTTCGGCGCAGACGTTGGGGAGAGATATAATTGAGGGATTATCAGTGAATGGTTTTTTGTTTAGAGGTTTGAGTTTTGGGTTTCGTGTTTTGGGATTTAAGATTCAGGATTCAGGATACAGCATTCAGGATTCAAGTGACGAGCAAAATGAGAATTCTGAAAATCCGAAATCCGAAATCCGAAATCCGAAATCATCTTCGATAACGCTGATTCGGTTTGGTTTGATTATTTCATTTCTCGCTTCTGTAATTCTTGCATTGCTGGTTCCGAGCGTAGTGAAAATTTGGTACACTCTCGGAACAGTGGTGATTCCGGGTTTGCTTGTGCCGTTGGTGTCCGGTTATTTTGAGCGACTGAAAATATCAGCCCGCTTTGCTTTTCTTTCAATGTTGTTCGGGTGGCTGACTTCTCTGTGCTGGTTGATGCTCGGAAAAGATGGTGTTTATCCATTCGGAGTTGAGCCGATGTATCCCGGACTCAGTGTCTCATTGTTGATGTGGGTGATGGGAAAATTAGAAAGAACCAAATGAAAATATAGGTGTCGGAAGTTTCCTCCCGACACCGTTGTTTGTGCTTTCAGAGGATACTCTTCTTACAACCAATACCTCATAGAGAACGACCAGTATTTCATATCAGTCAGTATGTTTCCTAACATGATATTGAGTTCGCCGTAGTCTTGGTGTTGAAATGTCACTCCGGAATTTGCTGATAGTGAAAGACCGTCCTCTTCTCTTTCGTAATCGCTGCGTTGCGACGTGTAGTAATACGATGTATTAGAATACGAACTGTTGTAACGTTTTCCCTTCAGGTACATCGGTTCTAATCCACCACGAAAATATACGTACTCGTTCAATGTATATTCAACTCCAATTGGGAACCTGAGTGCATAACTTACTAATTTTTTATTTGACGATTGCGATTGGGTTGATGAATCAGTGGTTGAACCACTTTTAGAATATCTTTTTCTGTAATCAATATTATCAAAAGTATTACTTAAATAAGCGATTGATGGTCCGAAGAAAAGTGTGAACCATTCTGAAAGATGATGTTCAAAGCCTGCACCAAATTTCAAATCCCAGATTTTTCCCTTGGTTGAATGAACACCGGTTTGTTTTGATTGTGAACCACTCGAATCATAATTAAGTCGTGTCCCTGAAAGCTCATACGATGTGTATCCGATTTCAGATACATATTTTGTGTAATTATTCTCAGAAGAACTACTACCGCATCCAACAAGAATAAATACACCTTCCGCATCAACAGTACTGGGGATATGCTGGCGTTGAAAGTATTTTGATGAAGAAGTACCGGAAAATGAATAGGTTGTATTATCATACGAGTTAGTTAAATCATATGAAGAGAGTAAACCGCGTAAACGAACATCAAGTTCGTGGTTTTCACTTGCAGAAGTTAATCCGAATTCAACTTTGTGAATATTTCCATTCGTAGAATAGTCTGAATATCGAGCAGAATTACTTCGATAAGAACTGGAAGTGCTGGTACTTATTCTATCGGTTCTACTGATGTTATCAATGTTCACGTATTGATAGAGGATTCCAATTCGCTTATCCTCCGAGACCGGTTTCGCAACACTAAAAGAAATATTGTATTGATGAGGCGAATATTTTTGATTGGTAGTTTCGGTCGAAAATGAACTGCTTGTTCCATACGATGTATATTGATTGGAAGTAGTTGAGCGTAAATTATCTAATCCTACAAACGCACTGGCAGAAAAATTATCTGTAGGGAAATACCCGCCCAGGAGAAATTTTCCACCACTATATACTGAACCAAGGTCTCCGAACAATTCTTTTTTGTCGGAGAGTGCATTGGCAGAATTAAGAAAATAATCGGAATAAGAATCTCGTATCAATCCTGAAAAGCCATCCGACATACTTCTTATTCTGATAGATGTATAAGAATCTCCTCCACGAGGAATGGTGAAGTATCTCGACCCGATATAAAATTCGGATGAATAAGTTTCTTCAAGCAGATATGGATACGAAACGACATATTGCGCGGAAAGAACATTGATGAACATTGTGATGAAGATAATGATGCAACATAATTTGAATCTCATGGCGTTCTCCTGTAATGGTGATTGAAGATGTTTAGTTAATTTGAAATCAGCGTTATTTTGCTAACTGTGTTTGTAAACAATGTTGAACTTTTCATTAGTTCCTCTTTCAGAGAGTTATTATTTTTTGGGTGTCTCAGTAAATGATGTTCTCAACCGCACAAAATTCTTTTCAAAAACATTTCCCGTAAGTAACGGTTTCAGAACAATAGCAGAGAGATTGGATGGACTGAGCATCGGAGAATCCGGTTGCGATTTTGGATACGGCATTCCCCAGCCCTGCCCGTTAACTCTTCCTCTTACCATTTTAAACCGCTCTTCTACATGCGATTCATACTGAATGCTTGAAGGACCTTTTGCCAACCATGTCCTTGAATCCGTTTCTTGTAGATAGCCGTTTACGGCTACTCTGTTTATTGTTTTAAACCAAAGGCACGAAGAAAAAGTACCAAAACTCACTGTCACAGTTGCAGTATCAAGTAATATTTGGTCTGTAACTACTGTATAGTTGTTTCCTCCATACGTATAGGTTGTACGACGCCTATATGTTTCCATCGCAATGAGTGTTTCCGGTAATGGCGCAGGAATACTATCAAACAGTAAGAGTGGTTGACCTTTTGGTTTTACGCCGGCATAACCAAACTCGCTGTAATAAAATTCGTTCTGGTGATTGTCAATGGTTGTAGCATATAAAACACGGTTGACTGTAATCAGCCGGTTGAATTTTTCCCAGCTACTATCTGACCATATTTTGTAATACGAACTTTCAAGTAGCGCACCGTAACCACGTACCGAAATTTTCTTCGGTGGCGGCGGGGGCGGAGGACCCGATGGTTGTTCATCCTCTGAACATGAGATGAACAACAGGAATACAATTGTAGTGAGATATGGTACAATGGTTTTCATACTGACCTTCAAAAAAACTTATGTTCTTGGTAAATTTTTAAACGGCGTATCACGGAACATATCTTTTACGCCCATATTAACTGCCGCATACATCTGTTAATCGAACAAAAACCGTATTCCTACTTTCAGGACAAAATAGTTATTGATTTGGTGGTTGTGTTATTTCTATATTTTTGTCTTGGGTATCAATATTCACACAGCGGCACAGTTGCGTAATGGTCTTTGACCCGTAGGGAATAGTTCGTGATGCACTTGGTTGAAAGATTGCATTGATGGAGCGTTGGAGTCGTGGATTGATGGAGTAAGGAATATTCATTCTGAAAAACTCCATTTCTCCATTCCTCCAACACTCCATCACTCCAACACTCCATCACTCCAACACTCCAACACTCCAATGGTCACGCCTTCAAATGTTTAATCTGACTATACTCATCCGAGCGAAGACCATAATTGCCGGCGACGTACTTTTTCGTCTCCTGTAAAATTTTGGCAACGCCACTTGTTTGGGATGTGTATTCGGTTAAGCGTTTCTTCCGGAGCGGTTTCAATTCTTTGTTCTCCATGTTGTGGATAAGCGAGTTCAATTCACTGAGACGGTCAACATCGGTTTTGAATTTAGCAAGAGTAATTTTTTCATCCGCAGGAGCGTAATCGGGGATGGTTTTGATTGTGTCATAGACTTTCTCCGCATGTTTTACCATTGATTCAAAACTCTGCTCGGAGGTGCTACGGGTTTTATCTTTGTCATCCACAGGTTTGCGACGGGTGGAACTTGGCGCCATCTTCGCGAGGATTTTTTTCAATGTGTCAACATCGGAATCGTACTCATCTCCCAAGCCATCAACATATTTGATGATTTGCCGGGTGAGCCGGACGAGTCCATCCTTGCCATCCTCTTCCTCCTTTCCGTCAACGAGAATGTTCCGCTCTGTCTGAAATCCCCGGAGGACATTCTCCTTCTCGTTGATGGTTGTATCATAGCCGTGGAGCGTGTTGATTTTTTCATCTAAGCTGGCGGCTTTGATTGCATTTTGTCTTGGTGAAAATCCAGACATTGAAGTCGTTGCATCCCGCAAATCCCTGATGGTCTGAAACATTGTAGGAAAGTTTTTGTCTGCCATAAGTTTAATCCTTGATTGTTATGAATAGTTAGTTGATTATAGTTTTGAAAAATTTGTTTTCTTTTCCGGGGTGTCACGGTCCATACCGTGACACTGATGTTGCGTCATGGAGTGGTCCATGACGCCCTTGGATTATTTTAATTATTCCTTTTTAGATTCTTTTTCTTTTGCAGCCTTAGTAGTTTTTGCAACTTCTGCACCTGCCTTTATCGCTTCACTGAGGACAACACCCCACGGTGCTTTTGCATCAGTTGACATATGACTGAAAGCATTAGGTTGTGAGACATTCCAATTAAAAGCTTTTTCCATATCGTCAATTGTTAGTTCACCGTTATGAAGGTGAACAAATAATCTTCCTTGGCGTAAGGCATGTCGCCGTTCTAACAGCCGTTCAGCCTGGTCTAACATAGCTCGACCAAATCTCCAAAGCCCAACCGCTGCGAGAACTAAAAAACCATAGAACGTAAATCCAAGGATAAATTTTTCTGCAACAGAATACCATTCACCTGTTTCGCTGCCATAATGAATGATATTCCTTTCTAAGGAATCAATTTTTGCATACATCAAACCGGTTTTTGAATCATAAACTCTCATAACAATTTGTTGAATTGTATCTTGATTAGCCGTACCATTCTTATTGATTATTGTAATTTGGCTTTGATCAGTAATCTTTCTATTACTTTCATCCCAAATATTCAATCGCTCGATAACATCATTTAATGAAGTATGGGATCTGTGTAAATACAACGCACCGGAAAAAACGGTAGCGAAAACTATCGTTATCAGTCCAAGAGTGTAAGCAAAATGCCCCCACTTTTTGTATTTCGCCGCTTGAATTTCAAGGTATGTTATTGCTTTTTCAACAAATAAATCGGTGATAGCGTGTTTATAACTTATTAGTCCCGAACTTCCAAATGGGGGTTCGTATATTTTTTTTTCTACTGATTGCTTATAATCAAATCTATCACTGTTATTAGAATCTCGAAAGTGCTTTGTTTCGGTTATTTCCAAATTTTCATTCTTCTTCTCGATCCTTCCACTGAGTTGCTCCTCTGTTAATTTGGTTAATATGCCGAGTTGTTTATACCGTAGCAGTAATCTTCGGAATACTAATCGTGAAACTTTCTCGTGGTCTCCGAGAATGACTTTATGGTCGAAAGGTAATAGTCCTAAAAATCGTATTCGATTATTCTCATCCGGTTCATCAAATAATTTCCAATACCATTTTCGTTCTTCCGATCTACCTGCAAAGAAGAAATCCAATCCTATTTTTTTTAAGTTCTCTTGCGCTTCCGGTGGTAAACCGTGTACTCCGAAAATATCCTGATGTGGATGATGTATGGTAGAGTATCTTCGCGTGAAGAAATACAGTATGGCATACAGAATAATGACGAGAAAACTAAAGAGAAGAACTGAAAATAAAAATATGAAAAAATTCCATGTAAAATTGATAATAGTCTCCATTATGGTTTTCCTCCGTTAGGTTTGTTGTCCTTATCTTTGTTTTCAATCGAATTTAACAATTCGGATGTAAGTTGTAAGCCGGATTCATTCAAGATAATTTGTGCTATTACCAAATCTTTAATCTTAACATCTGAAATCCTTTCTATCGTTTGAATTGTTCTTTCGAAGTCTTGTTGTGGTTTATCGTTGCCCTTAGATGATGTATGTTTAGCATCTTGCATGATCTTCAAACAGTACATAATAATAACCGATAACACCAATCCAAAAAAGAGTACTCGTTCGCTTTTTGTATAATTTGTATAATACATTAACGTTAAGACAGCGATTACCAGAATTAAAATAAATCCAAAAATAATGTAGAAAAGATTGTTTTTTTTATAAGAAGGTTCGGTTAATGAAGTCCGTACTTCTTTTTTCTCACGTTCCTGCTTAGGACCGTTATCACTTGTTATTTGACTCATAATGTTTCTAATATATCTTGATGTTTTTAGCTCGTGGGGCTGTCTCATAAGTCTGATTATGATGTAGCCGCAGACTTTATGTCTGCGTTTTTGATTTAGAAACGCAACCATGAAGTTTGCGCCTACAATAAAATCTAACTTTTGAGACAGCCCCATGTTCGTTATTGACGCTCTTGCGTCCGTTATATTATTAAATTTATTTTGAATCATGTTCCATAAAGACGCCGGTCAACGACTCGTAGAGAGCGTCTCTGCCACTGTGGTTGTCCAAAAGGAGTTTCGGAGTTCAGAATTCGTCATTTGATATTCGTTATTCACTCAAATATCAAATGTCGAATAATGAATATCGAATGATGAAGACCATTTCGGACAGTCACAAGATGGTATATACTCTTCGGAGCATAATTCCTTTCTCATTCTGTTTTGTGTATATCCGTTTTCAAACACCTCATACACAAACCTGCGGGAAACTTATGCCTGTTTGTTCATTGCATTTGCTTCCCTGCTCGTAGCGGAGGCAAGGTTGCGGTTTCCTTTTGCTTAGATGCGCCATCACACATGCTAAGATGCGCAGTGCGGGAGCGTGGTTGCAACGTGCGTGGGCTTCCCTGCGCAATGCGGATGCTTGGTCGCGCAATGCGGTCGCTTGGATGCGCAAGGAAAATGCTCGTATGCAACGTGCGGATGCCCGGATGCAAAAAGAAAATGCAAGGATGTTCGCATCGAACAAGAAAATAGTGTAAGTATTTACAGATATACTTTATCAAAGAGCAGTAACATATTGATATTATTACTAAACCTTGAAATCGTAGCGGGTAAAAGACCGCGATTTCTTCAAAATCTACATACAAAGCAAATGATTGCTTTGTGCAAACTTACCTGTTGAAATCAGATGCCAATGCGATAGTTGATTGACAACTTCAAAGTTCATTATTCAACATTCATTATTCGACATTCATTTGAATAATGAATATCGAATTGAGAACGTCGAATGATGAACGCTTATAACAACAGTCAGAAACAACACGGAACTTCTAAGGAAGGCTGGTGCGGGAAGTACGATGGAACTTTAGGACTATCCCCATCCTCAGAACGATTCACGTTCTTCGTTTCGTCTTAACGACTTTGCAAACTTACAAAAGGATTTTTAAAAATCCAAGAAATATTTAAGAAAAATCTTAAAAAAATGAGGCTGTAAATTGTCGTTTGTTATAGTCATTTGTCATTGGTCATTGGTCATTAGTCATTAGTGAATTTTCTTAGGATTGAATTCCACTAAAGTTCTTCATAGCAAATGACGAATGACAAATAACAAATGACAAATGACAATTGACATTCACCAATAAATGATTTCACGCCGCGAGGATAGTTGATTCTTTGGTTCGTAATTGAACGCCAATCTTTTTTAAGAACTCGGCGGGCAATTCTCCTCCGGCAAAGATGAAGACAACATCGTTCTTGATGTTATGAATGAGATTGCTTTGTTCTTTGATGATTGCTGATTCAGAAGTAATCTCCATGACTTCAGAGTTGAAGAGCGCATGTATCTTCCCGGCATGAATCATCTCCTGAATTCGTTGCTCGTTCTTTTCTTTCAATCGAACAAATGATTCTCGCCGGTAACTGAGTGTAACGGTATTTCCCTTTTGCCGCGCCAAACCAATCGCCGCTTCAACTGCGCTATCGCCTCCGCCGACTACCAACAAATGTTTGTTGTTGTATGACTCGGCTTCAATCAATTTGTAATAGACTTTCGGAAGTTGTTCTCCCGGCACACCAAGTTTGCGGGGACTGCCTCTTCGTCCGAGCGCAAGCACAACATTTCTTGCAGTGATTGTTTGTGTTGATGTTCTGACGGTAAAGAATGTTTCTTCTTTTGTGATTGCTTCTACTTTTTGTTTTGGTTGAATGTTCAACTCATGATTCTTAATAAGAGAATTGAACAGCACAAGCAAATCCTCCTTGGAGATTTCAGAATATTTCAACTTGCCATAGAGCGGTAATTCAACCGGAGAAGTAAGAACGAGTTTCTGTCTCGGATAATGAAGGACGGAGCCGCCGAAATCGTCTTGTTCTAATACGATGTGAGTGAGTTCTTTTTCTTTTGCGGAAAGAGCGGCAGAGATTCCGGCGGGACCAGCACCGATGATTGCAACATCAAACGTTGTGTTGGAGTTTTGGAGTGATGGAGTGTTGGAGGTTGCAATATGTTCGATTGCTTTTTTGGCTTGTTCAAACGCGTTGCGGATTAACCCTACGCCTCCAAGTTCGCCGACGATGTATAAGCCTGCAATGTTGGTCATAAAGTTTTCATCGTAGAATGGTATTTCCATTCCTTGCTTCGGCGTACCGAACGTCATGGTAATTCCATTCACGGGACAAGCATCTGCACAAAGCGAATGACCGATACAACGCGCTCCGTGAACAACCGCCGCTCTGCCATCAACAATTCCAAGCACATCTTCGGGACAAGCACGGACGCAACTTCCGCAACCAATACAAGTCATGACATCAATGCGTGGATGAAGCGTGACGGGTTCGTGCAATCCGACTTTTACATTTTTCTCCCGTGCCTCTTCTGCCTGCTTACGATGCAGTATCGTTCTTCTCCAATACGGAACACCGACGAGTAGAAGGAGAACTAAGAAGATGAGGAGCGTGATGAGGGATTCCATCAGAATCTCCAACTCACATCGGCAAAAAGATTATAGCCGTTCGTGTTTGAGCCGCTCAGCCACTCAATGCTTCCCCAAACAGTCAGCCGTTCAAGAAAGAGCGTCATGCAATCAATCCCGAACGATTGTGTGCGTCGGGTTTCATCGAGTTGCTTGATGTTGTGAGAATATGTTTGAACGCGTGCGCTGACATCAAATACATTGCTGAATGTTTTTTGCAAGGAACCGCCAATGCCGAGCGTTCTGCTTAAAAGAGTTGAATTGATAGTGAATAAAGTTCGTGCCGATATTCCCTGATTGAATATATTTGAAACTGATAGTGATGAAGAGTTTGAGAACTCACTCCCGAAACCTTCCGTTGATGAACGGGGTGAATATGTATTGTAGAAAGAAATACCCGAAGGGAAATAGAAGTTAAGATTCACGTTAAGATTGTTGCGTGAAGTTCTATCGAACATGGAATCAGGAATCAACTGAACCGATGAATAGGAATACATCGAGCGGTAGGAATTATATCCGAGCCCGAAAGTGAAGAGGGGAGAGAAACGATAATTGATGTTTGAAAAAAGATTTGTCAAACGTGGAGCGAGTTCAAAGTTGTTTCCTGATTTTGTTCTCATGTCAATCTCCGATTGTGCAGTGAGGGAAATGTTGTTTGTGATGGAACTAAACAACATAGCGCTCACAACTTCGCGGTCAAGTTGTGAATGAAAGTACGTTCGTGCATAAGAAACATTGATATTGGAACGCAACACACCATCCGATTGAAAATTTCCGAACAGAGAAATCTTTTTGAATTCAGTCGAGATTCCTCGTTGAGAATAACTTGGTTCAAATCCACCTGTCAATCCGACAATAAAATTATTGAACTTTCTCGAAATCAAAACGCCATCAATGTATCCAACCGAGGGCGCGTGTTGTGGAATAATTCTTCCTACGGAAAAACGATAAACACTATCATCATAATCAACCGAAAACCGATAGAGCCGGGTTTGGCTTGTGCTGTTTGATGAAAACGGACTTTGCGTTCCCATAACTCTCGAACGGAAGTTTGCATACACATCAAACTTGAAGGGTGAGTTATTGAACGCGCCTCGAAGATTGAGAACAATTCCGGGTTGAGTGAAAATCAGGTTCGCATTTGATTGGACGGAAGAAGAGTATTGGAGTGAAATGCGTCCTTGAAGCGATATGAGATGTGAGTTTTGAGATGTGGGTAGTTTTAGTTTTTCAACTTCTGCAATCTCAACTGTAGTATCTTGTTTAACAATTTCCCGTTTTGAGATTGGTGGTTGTTGCTCTTCCTTTTGTTTAGGAAGTTCAACATCAGCAACAAGCGAATCGCCAATAACCAATTTCCTTTTGGTTGATTGAATATTACAAACCGAAGATTTAGAACTTGTGGCAAAAACCATGAGAGTCGCAACCGTATCATTTTTTGATACCACAAACAGAAGACTTGAATCTTGCACGCCGGCATTACGACCAAGTGAAGTATAGACTGCATCCTTGACGATGTAGGTAATCGTTCCTCGAACTTGCGTTGTTTGTGAAACCCCAACGGAAGCGAGTAGCATCAGGCAAATAAATACAATACTAAATAATTTCATGTTAGGGCAATGATTCAATCGTCAATGAAAAAATCGTCAATCCGAAATCCTTAATCATTCCTGTGGCATCGGTAACATTCTGAACTAACATACGAGTAACCACTAACTTCACGATGGTCTCTATCGGTATCGGTTCGATTGTGTTCGTGGCAATCAATGCAGGAGAATGTTCCGTAGTTTGTCGGTGTTGTATGGCACTCAGTACATAGCGTCCATTTGCCGCGATGTTTACCTGACTTAATCTTAAAATATCTCGTATCATGATTCAGCGTCGAGGGAGTCCACACTGAGGTTGTATGACAGGGCGAACAATCGTGTTCAAAGTTTGCCTGCACGTGATTCGGATTTGTCGGTTGCTGATAATCTGTTTGATGACAAGGATAGCAATCGTTGTATGTCAATTGATAATTTCCATTTGTATGACACGAGATGCATGTTGTGCTTGTATGCGCCCCTGTTAGTGGCAACGCAGTTGTGCTATGATTAAACACTGATGGTGACCACGCAGTTGTTGTATGACAAGGCTGGCATACATAATCAAACGCATTTGTTGAATGATTCGGATTCGTCGGTGTTTGATAATCTGTTTGATGGCAAACGTAGCAGTTTGAATACGTCAACTGATAATTGTCATTCGTATGACATGAGACGCACAGCGTTGCAACATGACTTCCGGAAAGAGGAAATGCCGTTGGTGTATGGTCAAACGAAGCGGGACTCCAACCTGATGTTGTATGACATTCTGTACAATCATGATGATAATTTCCCGCGACATGATTCGGATTCGTTGTTCCATCAAACTCTGTCTGGTGGCATTGGTAGCAATCAGTGTAAGTGAGATTGTAGTTACCATTCACGTGGCACGACTGACAATCAGTTGAGATATGTTGTCCTGTCAACGGGAAATCAGTGTTAGCATGGTCGAACGACGCAGGCGACCAACCTGCTGTAGAATGACACGACGTACAATCATGGTTAAAATTATTTGATTGATGGTCAGGATTTGTTGCCTGAGTATAATCTGTTTGATGACACTGATAACAATCCGTGTACGTGATGTTATAATTTCCACTTTGATGACATGACTGACAAAGGGTCGTAATGTGCTGACCTGAAAGGGCAAAATTTGTATTGCTGTGACTAAACAACGAAGGAGTCCACACAGAAGTAGAATGACACGGCTCGCATGTGTAAATAAAAACTCCATTCACATGATTCGGTTCTGTTACTTGTTGATAATCTGTCTGATGACATTGGTAACAGTTCGAATACGTCAGTTGGTAATTGTTGTTTATATGACATGATGAGCAAAGAGTTGAAACATGGCTTCCTGTCAAAGCGAATGCAGTTGAAGTGTGGTCAAACGAAGCCGGACTCCATCCATCCGTCGAGTGACAAGAAACGCAATTCTCATTGAAACTGCTTGTTTGATGATTCGGGTTTGTCGCCTGCTGAAAATCTGTCTGATGACACTGTACGCAATTTGAATAAGTCAAATTATAATTCCCATTCTCATGGCATGATTGACACTGAGAGTACGCATGTCGTCCAGTCAGCGGAAAACTTGTTCCGTCATGATTGAACGTTGCCGGTTTCCATGCCGTGGTTGAATGGCATGGCTGACATGTTTGATTAAAATTTCCGGCCACGTGATTTGGCGTTGTTACTTGCTGAAAATCCGCCTGATGGCATTGATAACAATTCGTATATGTCAATTGAAAATTATTGTTCGTGTGGCACGATGAACAAAGAACAACTTGATGTGCGCCAGTCAAAGCAAATGTTGTTGTTGTATGGTCGAACGTTGTTGTTTGCCAATTAGTTGTTGTGTGACATGATTGACAATGCTGATTGAAACCATTCGCCTGGTGATTCGGATTTGAAGCCTGTTGAAAATCTGTTTGATGACACTCCACGCAGTTAGAATATGTCAGATTGTAATCTCCATTCTTGTGGCACTCTTGACATTCAGTGGTGAAATGTTTTCCTGTAAGTGGAAACGCTGTTGCGCTGTGTTCAAAAGTAGAAGGTTTCCAAACGCTTGTGGTGTGACACAATTTGCAATCGTGATTCAATTCAGCCGCTACATGATTCGGTGATTGTGCATCGGCAAAATGTTGAGCATGACAACTGTAACAATCAGAAGGGAGGTTGAGGAATTTATTATCTACATGACACTGTGAACAAATTGCTGTTTGATGTGCGCCCGTCAACGGAAATGTTGTACGATTGTGGTTAAATCCACTCGACCATGTTGATGTTACCTGATGACAACGATTGCAATCCACCGGAAATTTTACTTGCTCGTGACTTGGAGTTGTCGTTGCCTGATATTCTTTTTGATGGCACGCAATACACTCAAGCGGTGTGCCGGAAAAACGATTTGCAGAAGTCCGTTCGTGACACGCTTCGCACGTTACAAAAGCATGACTGCCGATAAGCGGAAATCGAGTTTGCTGATGTTTCTCTTTCATATCGGGAATAAGCCACAAATCATTCGAGTGGCAACGAAGACAATTTGTTCCCAATTCCGATTTGTGAACATCTGTATGACAAGACGCGCATTCGCTTGTTACTTTGGTAAACTCAAATTTCTGATGACACGATTGGCACGAAGTAAATTTGTGTTTCCCTTCAAGTGCAAATCCGGTTGAGTTGTGATTAAACGAAGCATCTGTCCGCATCTTCCATGACTCAGTCGAGTGACACGTTTCGCATTTCAATGCAATCTTTCCATGTGGTGATTGTTGTGAAGAGGCAGACGCTGGTAAAAATATCAATAAAAATAGTATTATGTCATCCCGAACTTGTTTCGGGATCCATAAACGAGCGTTGATAGATGCTGAAATGAATTCAGCATGACGGATAGTGGAGAGTAGGTAAGAATTCAGATTCATCGCTCATTACTTTTCTGGTGACATGATTCGCACTGAGAAGCCAAAGGTTTAAATCGAACAAACTTTACTCCGCCCGATTCTTCAACTCGATGACATGAACGACACTCAGTTTTCATGTGTGCACCTTTCAATGAAAATGAACTTTGTGTTTCATGGTTAAAGACGCGCATCTTCCAGCTATCAGGCTTGTGGCAAGAACCGCAATTCGTTCCTTCGCCGGAAAAAAATTGTTTTTGATGAATGTCTTGATGACACGATTCACATTCTGTTTTCAGTTTCCCAAATTCCTTTGTTTGATTTTCTTTGCCAAGTTGTTTGTGGCAATCAGAACATAATACACGTGCATGTTTTCCTTCTAAACGAAACTTCGTTGTTGAGTGGTCAAATGAAACTGACTTCCACTGCTCTGTCGAATGACATTTCGCACAACCATCATTAAGCATAACATTCTTGAACTCGCCCCTGTGCGGGTCGTTGTGGCACGATTCGCATCGTTGATTTTCAAAATGAAAACGAAGTTGCATTGTTTCTTTTTTCACATGACAGGAAGAACACATAGTTGCCGTGTGTGCGCCGGAAAGTTTGAACGTGCTCTCGTTATGTTGTGCTAAAGTGAACGTTGATGGCTTGAATCCGTTTTCATCGTGACAGACTTTGCAGTCGTTCTTATATCGTGCAAGAAACTCACCGTTGTGTTTATCCGAATGACAATCGGTGCAACGCTCATGCGCAAGCCGGAGCGACTTTGCTTTCTTTTTGTTCGGTTGATGACACTTCTCGCATTTGACTGTTGCATGAAGTCCCACAAGGTTAAACGCTGTCAACTTATGGTCAAAAGTTTTTTTCATCGTCGCTCGCCAGCCCTGCGTGCTGTGGCACGATTTACACTCTTTTCCTGAAAACTTTTCACCGTGCGGAGTTGCATGGCAGGGAGTGCAATCAAAAAAAATCTTTGTCATGAAATCAACCAAATTCTTTTTTGAAGAAAGGGAAGAGTGACATTTCGAACATTCCACTTTTGCATGTTCGCCTTCCAACTTGAACGCAAGAGTTGCATGATTAAACTTTGATGCAGGTTTCCATCTGGCAGGAGTATGACAGGATGAACATTCATCCTTGAATCTTCCTTTGTGAGTATCTTCATGACAAGAACTGCATGACTGATTCAAACCCAAAAAAGTTTTGTGGGGAAACTCAGCCAATCTCTTTTTCACATCTTCATCTTTGATATATTTTGTCGCATGGCATTGTTCGCATTTGACGTTGCTATGTTTTCCACTCAAAGCAAATCCACTTTTTGTATGAACAAATGATTGTTCATCAAACATCATCGTCTTTGCATCGCGACCAAGATGGTCTTTATGGCAATCAACGCATTGCTTGCCTGATTCTGAAAAATGAAATCCCCGTTTGTTATCAAACTGTTTTTTAATTTCCGTATGACACGCCAAACACTTCGCACCGCTAATTGTTTGTCCGACTTCGTGACACTGCGTGCAATTATCTGTTCCTTCCAATTTTTGATGAGCTCGTGAAAGTTCGCCAGGGGAGAATTGAGCGAATGATGGTAATGGCAAGGCAAAACAAAAGAGGATATACGACAACATATAGTTTAGTGTCATTCTGAATCCCCGCTTCAGCGGGGTGAAGAATCTCTCACGTGTGGTTTGATGTAAAATTGAGACACGAGATTCCTCACTTCGTTCGGAATGACTCCTGTTCTTTATTGTCTGTAATCTCACAATATCCACCTGTAGCCAAGCATCACAACAACCACAACATGCGCGGCAAGCGTGATGAACATAATAATCGTGAACGGAAGATGAATCGCATGCCAATAGAAAAAGATTCGCTCGACTTGTGAAAGCACCAATGACTTTTGAAAGAGTGAGGCACGAGCGTTGGAAGATGCAGTCATTTGCTTTGCAATGTCGTGTGAAAGGTTGCTTTCAACAATCAACTTGTGAATGTTATGTTTTACATGCGATTTGATTGTTTGCAAGTGCATAAACGTGGAAAATGTTTCACCCAAGCTTTTCGGTTTGCTGATGTTTGCAAACGCATCGTCAATCATCTGAACAATCTGTTTCCCGATTGTGCTTGATTCAAGTGAAGAACCGAGTTCATTTAATTGCGCATTGATTTCTTCCAACGTCAATTCGTTGCCATTGAGATTTCTCGGAACAAGCGTGTAAAGAAATCGCCCGATTATTCCGCTTGTGGCAACAGAAAGCATTGTCCACAAACTGATTGCCGCAATGCCGCCCGCTTTGAATGTTGTATGATAGAGAACGAGGATGGGACCGAGTAAACAGAGGAAAATATGAAATTCCAACCACCGGCTTAACTTGCCTACATTCCACAGCGAACGAATTCGCTTACGGGTTGAATAGGTCGAGACACCGACGATGACCATCAATGTCCCGATGATACCAAGACCATGACTGTACGAACCGGAAGGTTTGAGCGTAGAGTACTCGGAATGAAACGGACGCGCTTCAAGTGGCGTCAAATAATATTCCCAGCCACGAAGACTGAGAGAAATAACAGCCAACACGGCAATCAACAACAGGAAAATCAAAAAAAGTGAATGAGATTCTTTCAATGTCTTGCACGGTAATTTGAACATTACTGATTGATGCACATTGCATCAATCTTCCCCGAAGTTGATGGGTGAATATAAGAAGTTCTACTTTGAAGAAAAAGGCTTTACATAGTAAATGTGGTGTGAGTCAGATTCGTTTTTGGAAAGGTACTTGTTTCAAAAATTTAATGCTCAAGAACAAAAGTTCGAAACATATTTGTAGAAGTGTCAATTGTTATTGATTGAACTTTCGTACTGTATCCTGTTTTATGAAGCACAAGTTCGATGGTACGGGAAATATACATTGTATCAACGACAGTTGGATTATCAAGCGCGCGAAACAAGGGAACTCCGAAACCTAAAAGGGCATACGGAAGTGAAAAACTTCCCGATGTATCGGTAACAGCTAAAGGTTCAGCTGTATCACTTCAGAAATGTTCGTATTGAGCAAAGCAAAATATTTTTCCTGAACCAAATTATTAGTTATGACTCGATAAATGTAAAAACCATTGGTCATTGTTGAAACGTCAACGGTAAAAGTATGTATCCCGGCATTGAGTGTATCATTAATAAATGAACTGATTGAATCGCGCGTAAACCAACGAAAGATATCGATTCTTACATAAGAGCGATGAGGTAGGGAATAGCGGATTTGTGTAGAAGGAGGTGAAGAAGGGGATTTAAGAAATTTTCCTGATTTATATTCAAACAAGTAATGAACTCCAACGCTATCAATTGGTACACCAAGACTGTCAACAACTTTTCCAAAAAGCCTCAGCGATTGTTGTGTACTACCGATAGGATTATCATCATCAGAGCAAGCGAGAAAGATGATAATAATGAGCAGGGGAAATAGTTTTAATTTCATAGATCACACAATAAACACCTTATCCGGTTCAATCAACGGTTCGCCTCTCATTCTTAATAAAATCTGAGCAACGGTGAGCACATCTTTGTTGCAATACGTGACTATGCGTTCAAGATTTTTTTCCTGCCAATAGACTTCATAAACCTTGCTTCCGTCAATGTCATCTTTCGGAGTCGGGATGTTGAAGATGGAGGCAAGGAGATTGAGCGAAGTGAAATTTTTGTAATCACCGAATTTCCACAATTCCATGGTGTCAAGATGTTGAATTTCCCACGGCTTTTTTCCTGCGGTGTCGAGTGCTCTCGGAAGTTTCAATCCGTTGATGAGAATTCTTCGTGCAAGATAGGGGAAGTCGAATTCTTTTCCGTTGTGTGCGCAAAGCAGGTTCTCGCTCCTGTTGAAATGTTTGTTGACAAGAGAAATAAATTCCGAAAGGAGTTCCGCTTCATCATGACTTGCAAACGATTTCACACGAAACTCTTTTCCATTGATATACCCGACCGAAATGCAAATCACTTTTCCGAACTCAGCATAAATTCCCGCTCGTGGGTAGATACTTTTCGGTGTTTCCGTTTCAGGATTTTTTATCAACGATTCAGATTTCTTGTTCCACAACGGTTTGATGTGTTCCGGCACAGAATCGTAATCAGGAAACTGCGGAACGGTTTCGATGTCTAAGAAGAGAATGGTTTCTATGTTGAGGGATTCTAACAAGTATTCACTCTTTTAAAGTTAGCACGATGTCTTTATTACTGCGTAAAAGTGTGTTGACTATTGTTTGTGTATCAACTTTTTTACGTTTAGCAAATTCCCGAACAAATTTGAGGACATCATCATCAAGATACACTGGTAAATTGAGGCGAGTATTTGCCTTGTAAAATTTTCCTCGAACCCCTTGACTAAAATCGTATTCTTTTTTCATAAACTTATCTACTTATGTATTGTTTCGTTTCTTGCTTTGTTGCTTTTCGTGCCGAGATAATTCGAATCCCTGATGTTTGTGAAGTTCCTTCACGAAATGTATGAATGACAACAAGGTTAACATCGTTTCGATCTTTACCGATAGTAATCCATCTGTCTTCCATATCACTATGTTCCTCGTCAAATATGGAAATCATCAATGGGTCAAGAAAAATTTCAGATGCACGTTCGAAAGTAACTTTGTGTTTTTGATAATTTTCTTTGGCTTTCTTTGGGTCCCATTCGAAATTATATTGCACGTCTGTACCGTATCACATCAAAAAAATACATTTCTTTATGGATGAATGCAAATGAAATCTTTAACCATGTGTCGACAACTGTTAACTGTCAACAAATAACTACCATCTTCTCGGCACATCCTTTATCGTTCTCACTGTATCCCGTGCAATCAGTAATTCCTCATTCGTGGGAATGACGTATGCTTTCAATCGTGAATCTTCCGTGGATATTTCTCCTTCTCGTCCGTTCACTTTTTCTCCATTTCGTTCTTTATCGAGAGAGAGACCCATCCATTCTAAGCCGTTGCAAATTCGTTCACGCACAGCGGCGCTGTTTTCTCCGATTCCGCCGGTGAAGACAATGGCATTCGCTCCACCCATCTCCGCAAGGTACGCGCCGATATATTTCTTCACACGCATACAGAAAATATCAATAGCGAGACGTGCGCGGCGGTCGTTCTTTTCCTGTTCTTCAGCGAGAAGTTCTCGCATATCGTTCGTCAAACCGGAAATGCCGAGCAAGCCCGATTGTTTGTTGAGAATTGTGTCAATGTCACGCATCCCGATTCCTTCTTTGTGATGGATGAATTCGAGAATTGAAGGGTCAACATCACCGCTACGGGTTCCCATAACAAGTCCTTCCATTGGCGTGAGCCCCATTGAAGTATCGAGCGACTCGCCGTTCTTAATCGCACAGGCGGAACAGCCGTTGCCAAGATGAACAGTTATGATATTCACATTCTCCCGTTCGATATTCACCAATTGGCGATACCGATACGCGACATATCGGTGAGACGTTCCATGAAATCCATAACGACGTACACGATGCCGACGATACATCTGATATGGAATCGCGTACAAGTACGAAGTCTCAGGCATGGTCGAGTGAAACGCAGTATCAAACACAGCGACTTGCGGAACGCCTGAACCAAGAAGTTCTCTCGCGCCGTAAATTCCTTTCAGGTTTGCAGGATTATGAAGAGGAGCGAGTTCGATGTTGTCTTCGATTTGTTCAATCACTTGTTCATCAATCAAAACAGACTTGGTAAACTTCTCGCCGCCATGCACAACACGATGTCCGACAGCGTGAATATCTCCGAGTGATTTGATGTTGTTGATTTTTGAGTTCGGAGAAATTATCCATCGCAACACAAAATCAATTGCCGAACGATGGTCGCGCAACGGCGCGGTTTCGCGAACTTTTGGTTGTCCTTCAACCTGCAACGTGATGAGCGCGTTGCCGACGACACGTTCAAGCAATCCGCTTGCAAGCCGTTTGTCAGCATTCTTTTCGATGAGGTCAAGGTCAGTTTCAATAATCTGGAATTTAAGAGATGATGAGCCGCAGTTTAATACAAGAATATTCATTTTCTGTTAGTGAGTTGTGAGTGGTAAGTAGTGATTCGTAAGTTGTCAGTTGACGGTTGGTAGTAGTTCTAAGCATAATCAAATTTGTATCTTCAATCCGTATCTTCATCAAGCGGCAGAAAGATAAGGAAAAAGTGAGCAAAAGAGAATTTTTGTTTCTCTGAGATTGATTTTCTCTTTATATTTACTGCGCAATATGGAAACAGAAAAACCACAATCAGGTTCCGCAATCGAACGTGCGAAAGAATATGGGATTGATTTGACGTTGAATCAATCCATACTTAAACAAACACCAACTGAACGCGTATTAGCTCTCCAAAACATGATGCGGTTAGTAGACGAAGCAAGGAAGGCGAATACAGTTCTTTACTCAGGAAAAACAGCATGACACAAGTTGGTGAAGTGCTTCGACTTTCTAAGTTTTTCAAAGGGCAGTAACAGAATCTATTTTCAAATATCAAGCATCAAGAACTATGAAACGTCTCTACCGTTCAGAAACAGATAAAAAACTTGCCGGTGTTTGTGGCGGCATCGGCGAAGTGTTCAACATTGACCCGGTTGTTGTACGCATTATCTTTATCATCTTACTTATCGGAACCGGATTTTTCCCGTTCGGTCTTGGCTATCTTTTAGCCGTCTGGTTGATTCCCAAAAAATCTGAATTGCACGTTCAATGAAAACATTATTCAAAATCCTCACCGCTCCAATATGGATTCCCCTGAAAGCGCTGTGGATGCTCTCAAAGATTTTAGCTTTTATTTTCCTTCTGACAGTGATTACGGCAATTGTATTGTTCGTTCTCTGGCAACAAGGAATTATTCTCAATTAAAAATGAAAAATTCAAAATGAAAAACTACTCACTACTCACCACTCTACTACTAACATCTCAACTACTCATCTACTCAACTACTTTTTCACAGTCAGTAGATTTCGACCAATTCTTTGTAGATAAAACACTGCGTGTAGATTATTTTCATTCCGGAACAAAATCAACCGAGAGTGTTAGTCTTGACCAAGTGTACGAAGAAGGTGCATGGCCCGGAAGCAAAACCAATCTTCTTGATGTCATGAACTACGGCGAATTTTTGGTGCGCGTGTATGATGTCGCTACAACGACGATGATTTATTCACGCGGCTACTCGACTATCTTCAACGAATGGCAAACAACCGATGAAGCCGATAAGATGACTCGCACATTTCATGAGACGGTTCGATTGCCATACCCAAAGAATGCAATTCAATTAACGATTTCTCACCGCAATAAGCAGATGTTGTTTAATGAAATTTTCTCTACGACGATTGACCCGAATACTTCGAGAGAAATCAGCAAAGAGAAACACACACCGGATTTCAAAGTTACTCAGTTATTGAAGAACGGCGCGCCGGAAAAGAAAGTGGATATTGTTATTCTCGGTGATGGTTATACGAAAGCCGAAATGGAAAAATTTAGAAAAGATTGCAAACACTTTACTGACGCATTGTTTGCTACGTATCCGTTCAGCAAACGGAAAGATAATTTTAATGTGTGGATTGTTGAAGTCGAGTCGGAAGAATCGGGAATTGACCGACCGGACTCGAATGTGTGGAGAAAGACTCCGCTCGGTACGAGTTACGATGTGTTCCAAACGCCTCGCTACGTACTGACGATGGAGAATCGTGCGCTTCGTGATATTGCTTCCGCCGCACCGTACGATTTTATTCACATACTTGTCAACGACAACCGTTACGGCGGCGGCGGTATTTATAATTTGTATGCAACATGCTTTTCCAAAACCGACAAGGAAGGCATGGAGTGGCAGATGGATTATGTCTATGTACATGAGTTCGGTCATTCATTCGGCGGACTTGGTGATGAATATTATTCGTCGCAAGTTGCCTACAATGATTTTTATCAAAAAGGAGTCGAGCCGTGGGAACCGAACATCACTGCGTTGTTGAATCCGAAAACAATGAAGTGGAAAAATATGATGGAAGCCGAAACACCACTTCCTACTCCATGGGAAAAGCATCAATACGATAGTCTTGGACGAGAACGAGGAAAACTCAATCGCCTTGCCTCTGATTATTATGAAAAACGAAAACCATTGTACGATGCAGAAATGAAAATTCTTAAAGAGACAAAGTACGTGGGCAAAGTCGGAGCGTTTCAAGGCGCCGGTTACGCTTCCGAAGGTTTCTATCGTCCCGCAATTGATTGCCGCATGTTCACGCTTTCTCTTATTGATTTCGACCCAGTGTGCAGTGCGGCGATTGAGAGGATGATTGATTTTTATTCCAAGTAAAATAATTTTGTTAAAGGTTTTAGAAAAATGAGTACAGCAGATTTTATTTCAGCTGTTTCAGCAGGGGCGGCTATTATTAGTTTGATTTTTAGCTCAATAGCACTTATAATGGCTGGAAAATCTTACAACACAAATAAAAAAATGTTTAAAAGACAAGGTGTGATTGATCTTTTCATGGCTTGGAGTGGAGTAAATGAAATTCAAATATCGAATCTTATTACACCTGACGTTGTGAAAGCTGTAAATGCACTTGCATTAACTGCGACGCTTTGGAATCATGACATTATAGAAAAGGAAATCTTATATCAAACTTACTGGATTCCCTATAAAGATATTTATGATACATTACAATCTTCTTCTAAATTAGTTCCAGGAATAAACAGGAAATGTCGTGATTTATTAACCTCAGAAATTATTAGGGCATATCAGGACATGCAGAATATGGATATTAATAAAGTGACCCAATCAACTATTTAAAAACATCAACATTAAAAGGAAATTCTAATGACTTTTGAAGAAGTTAAAAAATCAATTCGAGATACAACATTAACGTTACGCTCTTATAGGCAAATAAACGAGAAAAAAACCTCAAGTTTGAATTTTGAACAATTTAATAAAGAAGCAGATGAAGCTATTATCAAAGAACTTATAAAAGAATTAATTAGGGAATCTTACATGTTGGGACCGTCAGGTAAACCTTGTCCAACTTGTGGTGGTACAGGAAGAATATAAAATATTTTTCATGCCATGCTTACATCTGGATTATGTAAGGACACGAAAAAAATGCGAATACGATTTCATCAAAAACGCATCGTGAAGAAATGAAGGAGATGTTTGAACGTGATTCAAAAACCATATGAATTAAGAAACAACAGAAATGTTCTTATGTATCATTTGTTTTTGGCTTCGAACAATGCTACCGCTGTAAACATTGCGAACGATATAGTCAAAAAATATAATAAGTAATATGGCTGAATCAAGTATAGAATGGACAGAAATGACTTGGAACCCTACAACAGGTTGTTCCAAGATTTCCCCCGGATGTAAGTTCTGTTATGCTGAAGTTATGTCAAGACGACTTCAAGCAATGGGACTTGAAAAATACAAAGACGGGTTCAAAGTAAGGATTCATCCTGAGGCATTGAGAATTCCTTACACTTGGAAATCATCGAAGATTGTTTTTGTCAATTCGATGAGCGATTTATTCCATGAAAAAATTCCTCTTGAGTTTATTCAAAGAGTCTTTGATGTTATGAAAGATAATCCCAATCATGTTTTTCAAATATTAACAAAGAGAGCAGAACGGCTTTTTGAAATTCACAAAGAACTTGACTGGACACATAATATTTGGATGGGAGTCTCTGTCGAAAATGTTGACTATACTTATCGCATTGACTTGTTAAGAAGAACAAAAGCCAAAGTGAAGTTTTTATCTTTAGAACCGTTGCTTGGTCCGTTACCAAATCTCAAACTTCGAAAAATAGATTGGGTGATTGCAGGCGGCGAAAGCGGCTTCAGACCGAGACCGATGGACGCAGATTGGGTTCTTGACATTCAGGAGCAATGCGAGAAGGCAAATGTTGCTTTCTTCTTCAAACAGTGGGGGGGTCGAAACAAAAAAGCCAATGGCAGAGAACTCAATGGAAAATTTTATAACGAGATGCCTGAATATCAATTTACAGATTAAAATATGTTAAAACCTTCAGCGGCTTCAAATATTCTTTTGAAGTCGAGTCTCAGCCTTACAAGGAATTATTCTCTTTCTCCATCACCGCCATTCATAAAGAATCGAAAAGGTATTCATGCATCAATACATTGAATCAAGTTCTCAATGAATTTAATATTGGAACAGATAACCCAAGGGCAAAAGAATCAGAATGGTTACTCACGAAGAGAGAATCCAGAGATTTTTTGAAAATTGCTTCGCACATGTTTAGCGATAATAAATACCTTTGGTCATTCGAACCAAAATTAGACGAAGACAGAAAGTGTGATGAATGGGAAAACAAGCGTAGATAAATCAACATTCAAAAACCATCAACAGTATAAATCCGAAATTGACAATCCGCTCTACGAGTCATAGACAATTCGAAATCATTATGAAAAGAATACTAATCGTTCTTACATTTCTATTAACGTCCTCGAACCTTTACGCGCAATCCATTCCCGAAAAATGGTTGACGTACTACGAGAAATCCGATTTCAAAAAAACTCCTCGCTACGAAGAGACATTGCAATTTTGCAAAGAGCTTGAGAAGGCATCGCCGTGGATTAAGGTGACGAACTTCGGCAAGAGTCCTCAGGGGAGAGAGATGTTGCTTGTGATTGCATCAAGTGATAAAACTTTCGATGCAAAGAAAGCGGCAAGATCGAAGAAGGCGACGGTTCTTATTCAAAACGGAATTCACTCGGGGGAGATTGACGGGAAAGACGCGTGTCTGATGTTGCTACGTGATATTGCAATAACGAAAACAAAAGCATCTCTGCTCGACCATGTGAACTTGCTCATCATTCCTTTTTTCAATGTGGATGGACATGAACGATTCGGGAAGTACAATCGCATTAACCAAAACGGACCGGAAGAAATGGGTTGGCGTGTTACAGCACAGAACCTGAATCTCAATCGCGATTACATGAAAGCAGACGCGCCCGAAATGCAGGCATGGCTGAAACTGTTCAACTCGTGGTTGCCGGATTTTTTTGTTGATTGCCATGTAACCGATGGCGCGGATTTCCAACATGTCGTCACTTATGGAATTGAAACTCGCGAGATGATAGCCGAACCTGTCAGAACGTGGATTAAAGATTCATACATCCCCACAATTACATCGCGACTAAAGAATGATGGTGTGAACATTGTGCCGTATGTTTTCTTCGCTGATAACAAAGAACCGATGAAGGGCTTGCTCGATTGGCCCTCGCCGCCGCGATTCTCTACTGCTTATTCTGCAATTCAAAATCGTCCGGGCTTGCTCATTGAAACGCACATGCTGAAAGATTACAAGACACGAGTTGATGGAACATATAAAACGCTCGTTGCAACAATTCAAAAAGTGAATGAGGATTTCAGTGAACTGAAGAAAGCAGTGAAAGCGGCTGACGAGCAAACAAAGAATGCAATTGAAAATCCGTACCCTCTGTTGTTTGGCGTTGGCAAAGGTTCAACCTCGTCAACACATTTTCTTGGTTTAAAACATACAGTAGAAAAGAGCGATATCTCCGGCGGCGATTGGATTAAGTACTCGAACGAGCCGTACGAAGCGGATATACCGCGGCTCGACAGCATTTATGTAACGAAGACAATCGAGCCGCCAAAAGCATATTTGATTCCGCCGCAATGGCAGGAAGTGATTGGTCGCCTGAAGATTCATGGTGTGAAGTTGGAGCGAATGACAACCGCACTCGATTTGGATGTTGAGATGTATCGCTTCACGAATGCGAAGTGGCAGGAGCGACCGTACGAAGGACGGCATCCGGTTACATTTTCTGTTGAGAAGTTCAAAGAAAAGCGTACATTCCCTGCCGGAACAATTGTCGCGTGGATGAACCAACGGACTGCACGTGTGTTGATTCACGCCCTTGAACCGGAAGCGCCAGATGCGTTTGTGCAGTGGGGATTCTTCGATGCAATCTTCGAGCAGAAAGAATATTTTGAAGATTACGTGATGGAAAATGTCGCACGCGAAATGATAGCAGCAAATCCGAAATTAAAAACTGAATTTGATTACAAACTTCAGAACGATTCGGCTTTTGCAAAATCTTCGTACGATAGATTGAATTTCTTTTATCAGCGTTCACCGTATTGGGATAAGCACATCAATCTTTATCCTGTTGCTCGGCTGATGTGGGAAGTTCCGATTCCGACTGAGCAATACTGATTCACTTGAGATTTTTAAAAATATTGTTAGTTGAAGAAAGCATTTCGAAATATTTCTATTGAAATGATGAAAGGGAAAACCGTTCATCCGATTGATATTATTATTGATTGGCTGCCAGGCAACGATAAAAGAAAAAGGCATCCTATCGGAATTGTCATTGATAAACTCACAAGGTCAATAGAGAATAGAGTAACAGGCGAGAAGTTCGACACCGAAATGTTTCGGTTAACAGAAAAAGATGGTAAATTTATAAAGAAAAAAGAATGGCAATTTGATTGGCACAAAGAATTGAAAGACGCATCGAAAGAAGTCTTCAAATTATCCGTTACGAAAAATCCGGACATCATTCAGGGGATGATAAGTATTGAGGATAAGAGGGATCACATCTTAGTTAACTTGATTGAAAGCGCTAAATTTAACCGGGGTAAATCAAAACTCTATGATGGAGTTGCGGGAAATCTCTTCGCGTATGCATGCAAGGTTTCATTTGAGAAAGGTTATAACGGTTTTGTTTCATTTATCTCAAAGACTAAACTGAAACAACATTATCAGCAAAGTCTTAACGCTGAAATATTATTTGGTGATGTAATGATATTCAAATATGAAATTTCTAAAGAACTTGTTCAACGATATTTTAAGGAATACAAATGGGAATAGTTAAAGAACCGAAAGGGGTTGATTTTTATGTTGTGAATCGTGAGTTGTCATCGGAGGAACGAAGAAAGATTTCTGAATATATTGAACAACAGAAAAAGGGTCATCGAAAGAAATATTCGTATCCGACATTAAAGCAATCAAAACGAAAATCAACCCAACAATAGATTTATTTTAATAACTGAAAGAACTATACAATGAAATCACACAACAAGAATTATGTACGATTCATTACTTTGTACTTTGTACTCTGTACGTTGTACGTTGTTACCCTCAACGCACAGGACAAAAAGCGAATCACTCCCGAAATAGGATTCAAGTTCCCTCCGATGCAATTGACGAAGCAACTTCCGAACATTTCCGGTTGGCAGGATGAGAAAACATATTTCGAATCAAAGAAAAAGGATGGAGAGGAAAAAGCAAAGACATACATCATTGAGGCAAAGAGTGGAAAAGAGAGGGGAGAGAAAAAGCCCGATGTGAATTGGGATGATTTCAAGGGGATAGTTGATACTACGTTTACTGTGTCGCGTCCAACTCTCTCAAACGAGAAAAAGACGATGCACATTTACACGAAAGAGAACGACTTGTATTTGCTCGATGTTGTGAAGAAGGAATTCAAACGGTTGACGAACAATTCGTCGGAAGAAAAAAATCCGACGTTCTCGCCGGATGGAAATTGGATTGCATTTACGCGTGATAACAATCTGTTCGCGATTGATTTGAATTCTGCAAAAGAATTTCAGTACACGAACGACGGGAGTGATGTTGTCTATAGCGGCTATGCGGCGTGGGTATATTGGGAAGAAATTTTCGGACGTGGTACAAACTATCGTGCATTCTGGTGGTCAACCGATAGCAAGCATCTGGCATTCTATCGTTTCGATGAATCGAACGTGCCGATGTTCCCGATTTACAATTCAGACGGACATCATGGAACATTGGAAAAAACACGGTATCCGAAAGCAGGAGACCCGAATCCGGAAGTACAAGTCGGAATTGTTGACCTTGCAACAGCAAAAACTACGTGGGCGGATTTCAATGAAAAAGATGACCAATATTTCGGAACACCGTTCTGGACACCGGACGGAAAAGAATTTTGGGTACAATGGATGAATCGCGGTCAGGATGATTTAAAAATTATTTCTGTTGATCCATCAACCGGTGCGAAGAAGGAAATCTTAGATGAGAAACAAAGTACGTGGGTTGATTGGTATGACGAAATTCATTTCCTGAAAAACAACAAGGGCTTCATTGTCAAATCAGACCGAGATGGCTGGGCGCATTTCTATTTGTATTCGATGGATGGAAAATTAAAGAACCGACTCACGGAAGGAAAGTGGCAAGTCGTGAATCTTGAATTTCTTGATGAGGAAGATGGTCTGATATATTTCACAGCAAAAAAAGAAGCATCAACAAGAACGGATTTATACACTGTGAAGTTGAACGGGAAAGGGTTGAAGCGATTGACGTTTGGTGACTTCACACATTCTGTCCGAATCTCTCCTGAAGGAGAAT
Source organism: Ignavibacteriota bacterium (assembly GCA_016212665.1). Lineage (NCBI taxonomy): Bacteria > Pseudomonadati > Ignavibacteriota > Ignavibacteriota bacterium. The sequence continues at coordinate 3,130 of JACREZ010000009.1, read as the reverse complement.
ATTTCATCACGACGTATTCCAATGTTTCAACGCCACCAAAGATGGCTTTGTGCAATGACGCTGGAAAAATTATTCGTGAACTCGGCGATGCATATCAAAAAGATCTGGATGAATATGAATTAGCAAAGCGAGAGTTTGTGGAGATTTCAACTCCTGACGGTTACAAACTTCCGGGAATCATCATGAAGCCGACTCGCATGGAGCCAAACAAAAAATATCCTGTCCTGATAAGTGTGTATGGCGGACCAGCCGCTGGTTCAGTTGCTGATGGCTGGCAACTTTCGATGACGAATCAAGCACTTGCTACTGAAGGATTAATCACGTTCACTGTTGACCATCGCGCGTCGGGTCATTTTGGAAAAGAAGGAGTCGCGTTAATGCATCGTAATCTCGGCAAGTGGGAAATGAACGATTACATCGAAGCAGTGAAATGGTTACAATCGCAATCGTATGTTGATGCGACGAAGATTTGCATTACCGGCGGAAGTTACGGCGGTTATGCAACGGCAATGGCTCTCACTGCCGGTGCGGATTACTTCACACACGGCATTGCAAACTTTTCTGTGACTGAATGGAAACTGTACGATACGCATTATACCGAACGGTATATGGATACGCCGGAAGAAAATCCTGAAGGGTATAAGAATGGTTCAGTGATGACGTATGCGGATAAACTCAAAGGCGTATTGCGAATTGTTCATGGAACGACAGACGATAATGTTCATTATCAAAACTCGCTTCAACTTGTAGATACGCTCCAAAATCTTGGAAAACACTTTGAATTTATGGTGTATCCGAATGAACGCCACGGCTGGGGACCGCCAAAGTCTGACCATTCGCGCATGGAAAACATTCGTTTCTACTACGAGAATCTGCTTGAGAAAGAATTTCCGGAAGCGGCGTTCAAGAAGGAAAGTAAGAAGGGACGACTCTGAGTTTCCAGTTTTCTGTTTCCGGTTACGGATTACAGGTTACGGATTTGGGGTTACAAATGACAAATGACTATTGACTAATGACATCGAAAGTAAATTTAAAATTGAGATTCATACTGTTGTATTTGATTGCAGTAAGTTTGACGATGGGACAAACTCCCTTTTGGAAAGACTTGAGCGGTTCTCCTAATTTTTCATTGCTGAACGAAGGAGCGAACGGTGTGTTGTTCGCGACGTATGGTGTTTTCAATACACTCGCGAGTTCGGAAGATGGATTATATCGTTCGACGAACGAAGGGATGTCTTGGACCAGGACAGCCATCAGTGGTCAAATAGACGAGTTTGAAACAAACGGTAAATATCTTCTGACAACACGACGTCCCAACTTTGACTATGTTAGAAATTACTCGACGGATAACGGTTCGACATGGAGTTCACTAATCGGGACAAGAGGTTTCTTCCCCTATTTTCATGCGTTGTCAAATTCAGGCGGAATTTATGCTTTGGATTTAGGGAATCCGGTACAGGTTATACAGTGTGATTTGGTATTGAGACGATGGAGAGCAATCGGTACTTCATTGACTTTATCTACGGGTGAAGACCCCACAGCACTTCGTGTGGATAACAAGTTGAATTTTTTTGTTGGCACAAATAGAAACGGAATGTATGTCTCTTACGATACGGGAAAAACCTGGAACAATGTATTACAGAACAAAGATGTCTCAGTTGTTTATGTCTCGCCAACCAACAATGTCTTTGCCGGAACTGCGTTAAAGGATACAAACAAAGGAGGAGTTTATTTTTCATCCGATACAGGGAAAACTTGGAGACTCTTAGGGTTGACAATCAAGCCGATTCTTTCTCTTAGTTCTGATTCACTGGGGACTATCTATGCTCAAACAGACAAGGGTTTGTACCAGTATTCCGGTTCAGGAACGATTTGGAATTTTATCGGGCCAAAATCTGCATCGTTCGATGACATGCTTGTAACCAAATCAAACATTATACTTACTTCAGGCGCGGCGGAAGGTTTATATCGCACAACGAATGCAGGTACGACTTGGTCAAAGACGATTACTGTCAGAAATGAAAATGTTGCAAAAATTTGTTTGGATAAATCAAACAAAATTTATCTCGGAACGTGGGGGAACAGAATTTATTCCTCAAACTATAATGAAACTGGCTGGACGCAACTTCCTGATGGAACCATTGGTGATGAAATCCATGGTTTTGCAAACGCGGATAGTTTTGTGTACGCCGCAACCGACCGAGGATTGTACCGAACTTCGAATCATGGAACAAGTTGGAGAAACCTGACGGATTCTACGTTCGGAGGAAATGCATATTGTGTGGCTGTTGCTCAATCTGGAATGATGTATATCGGAACGAACTGGGGAGTTTATCGTTCTTCAAATCAAGGTGAAGATTGGATGCAAGCACATTTAGAATCAACCATTGTCACAACACTTGCAGTCAATCAGTTCAACGATGTGTTTGCCGGAACGGATGGCGATGGATTGTTTCGTTCAACAGATAATGGAATGTCTTGGCAATATCTTGGTTTCTCAGGCCAAACAATTTCTTGTTTGACAATCAATGATGCCGGAAATATTTATGCCGGAAGTTACGGCGGTGTTCACCGTTCGACCGATAACGGAGAAACATGGTCGTATGTTTCTTTTGTTTCGACATATGTGAACGCACTGCTACCGAAAGGGACCAATCACCTTTATGCAGGCACATTTTCCGGTGTGTATTCATCATCGAACGGTGGTGAGACATGGGCAGCGATGAGCAATACAGGGTTGCGTCAAACAACCATTCTCTCTCTCGCGTTTGATGAGAACGACAATCTCATTGCAGGGACATATCAGGGGGGACTTTATAGAACAGAACAATCTATCACAGATGTTACAACGGAAGATGAACTCCCGACAGCGACAACGCTCTTTCAAAATTATCCGAACCCGTTCAATCCTTCGACTACATTGTCATTTGTTATAAGTCATTCCTCATTGGTGAATTTGAAAATTTATAATCTGCTTGGACAGGAAGTAGGCGTGTTGGTGAATAATGAGTTATATGAGGCAGGAGAGTATGCGCTCGAATGGAATGCAGGAAAAAATCCAAGCGGTGTGTACTTTGCCCGCCTTGAAATATTGCCCAATTCAGGCAGTATTCACAGCAAATCAATTCAT